>JAEYPG010000714.1 GCA_023410975.1 Pseudomonadota bacterium | reverse complement strand
GCCGAACCCGCGGCGCCGGGGCACCGTTTGTGCCATAGCCCTCATGGCGGTAGCCTCTCTGGCACCAGCGGCCACCTGGGCAGCAGACTGGCCGGAAAAGCCGGTCAAGATTGTCGTTCCATTTGCGGCTGGCGGAGCAACGGATCTGCTTGCTCGCGCGCTGGGCGCTGAACTGGGCAAGATCTGGAAGCAGCCTATTCTTGTTGACAACCGCCCTGGAGCAGGCGGCGCGCTTGGAGCCGACGTGGTCGCGAAATCCCCGGCGGATGGCTATACGTTGCTGCTTGCTTCCGGCAGCCAATTCACGGTCAACCAGTTCATATACCAGAAGCTGCCGTACACCATCAAAAGTTTCGAGATGATCACCAAGGTGGCCGGTGGTCCTATGGTGGTCACGGTAAATACAAGCGTGCCGGTCAGAAGCCTGAAGGAACTGCTCAGCTACGGAAAGAACAATCCGGGACAACTGCATTTCGCTTCGGCAGGCAACGGCAGCCAGGTTCATATGGCGGGTGAAGCCTTTGCAGACGCAAGCGGCCTTGATCTCGTGCATGTGCCGTACAAGGGCGAAGGGCCGGCGTACGCGGACCTCATGGGTGGTGCGGTGCAGATGGCCGTTGGCAACATCAATGCAATCTCGCCTTTGCTCAAAGGAGGACGGCTGCGCGCATTGGCAGTGACCGGGAAGGAACGTTCAGCGCTCTTGCCAGAGGTACCGACGATGGCTGAGTCCGGGCTGCCCACGTTCGAATTTGTCGGGTGGTTCGGATTGGCAGCACCCGCTGGAACGCCGAAGAGCCTCATCGACAAGATTTATGCCGATGTGCGACAGGCATCGGAGCAGCCCGGAATGAAGCGTTATCTTGCTGAACAGGGAATGACCGTTTCGGTTGCCAAGCCGGATACCATGAAAACCGACATTACCAGCGAATCTGCCCGCTGGAAGGAACTGGTCGCCAAGCGCAAGATCAACGCCAACTGAGCGTTTGAGAGCTGAGCCTCGCTTGGCGAAGGCCCTATGGGCCTGCACGAGCGAGCCTTTTGCACATCTGTGCAACCCGCGACTCATCTGCCGCATCAGTTGCCAATCGGCACCATGAGCGTCTACCACCTTATGCTCGATGCCCAGAATTCATTCCAGGTCCAAGTCGTCAGTGAAAGATCAGCATTCGCCATGAGCCGCTCACTTGGCGGTCAATTTTTACAATTGACATCCCGGCACCAAAGTAATTTCATGCTTGGCTCCCAGCGGTCGGCACGAGAATGGTCCATGCGGACGCAATAGTGCGGGAGCTAACCCTGGACTCCCCAATCATCACCTTTCTATTGACAGCCGTGACCATAACAGGCGCGTACACTGTCTTTGGAATGACAGGCTTTGGTGCTGCAATGGTCGCGATGCCGCTGCTTGTTCAATTCAAGCCATTGGCGCATGCGGTACCGCTGATGCTGTTGCTGGACTTGGCGGCCACGCTGATGGTCGGTAGCCGCAACTGGCGCAGTGTGGCTTTTCCGGAATTGCTGAGCCTGATACCGTGCATGTTGGTTGGCATCATCCTCGGCGCAGCAGCCTTGAATTATCTGGATGCAAGACTTCTATTGCTCTGCCTAGGGATTTTCGTGATCGGCAACGCGCTCTGGAGCCTGCGCTCAATTGACGTACATTCACCTCGGGCCAATGCAGGATGGGTGATTCCATCCGGTGTGATCGGCGGCATTTTTGGAGCAGCCTTTGGCACAGGAGGGCCAATTTACACCATTTACTTGGTCCGCAGGATCGCCGACATGGGGAGCTTTCGTGCCACTATTGCTGTCGTGATACTGATCAGTGCCTTGTTGCGCACCGCTGTTTTTGGGGCAACTGGCTTACTGTCCGATGGCACCTTGGCCTTAAGCGCCTTGACGCTCTCCACTTTCTGTATTGCAGGTGTCCTTGCCGGCTCAGCATTGAGACGTAGATTTACGCCCCAATGCATTCGAAAGCTTGTGCTGTTGCTGCTGTTTATTGGTGGCTCTGCCGTCATCGTCCGAGCACTGCATTCATAGACGCCGAGCTTTTTCACTTCTGCCTGGGATTATGACGAACCGGTAATGCGCAAGTATCCGGCATATCCAGCGGCGATATGGTTGCTGCGCGCGACCTGGTCCAGAGGAACCCGACCGCGTTACCGAACGCCGGGCAGCGCTGCGCGCCATCGACCGCGGGCTCGGATGAGCGGCTGCGCCTGGCAGCCTCCATCCGCACTGGCCGAGTGTCGGCGGCGCTGGCGCTGCAGCGCTTCGGGTTCGCGGCGCGAGGTGGCCCAGTGCAACGTGCGGCCGACCGCCTGGGGCGACGGCTGCGCTTGATCTACCTGTGCAACTGTCTGGCGGTGGACGGCTACTGGCTTGGGCGCATAGGAGCGGCGTATTTCGAGCGCATCGCCCTCCACGGCACGATGCGCTTGGAATGGATCGCTTTGCGCAGCCGTTGATCCACGACGGCTTTGCCTCAACGCGCCGGTTGCGGCTGGACTGAACAGCAGATAGCCGTTTCTGCCAACGCTGCAGCGGATTTATGCGGAGGGCACGCGCATCCCGTGGTAGCGCTGCTCCAGTTCCTGGCGCAGCGCCCGCCGCACCTTGGCCTGCTCGAAGCGGCGCGTCTCGTCCGGCGTGGAGGGGGACAGCGGTGGCACCGGCGCAGGCCTGCGTTCGTCGTCCACGGCCACCATCGTAAAGAAGCAACTGTTGACGTGGCGCACGGCCTGGGTGCGGATGTTCTCGGCGATCACCTTGATGCCCACTTCCATCGACGAGGTGCCGGTGTGGTTGACGCTGGCCAGGAAAGTGACGAGCTCGCCGACGTGGATGGGCTGGCGGAACGTCACCTGGTCCACCGACAGCGTGACGACGTAGCTCCCCGCATAGCGGCTGGCACAGGCATAGGCCACTTGGTCCAACAGCTTCAGGATCGTGCCGCCATGCACGTTGCCCGAGAAGTTGGCAGTGTCCGGGGTCATCAGCACCGTCATGCTGAGCTGGTGGCTGGGCAGGTTGCGTATTTCGGCGCATCGTGACCGCCGATTTCGGCATCGTGACTGGCCGTTCCGGACGATCGTGACCGACGAGCGTTTCGGGCCATCGTGACCGGCCGTTTCGGCATCGTGACCGAGCATTTCGG
>JAEYPG010000689.1 GCA_023410975.1 Pseudomonadota bacterium | reverse complement strand
CGCCACGAAGGCCTCTTCCTGCTCCGCCGGCACGCGCCGGATGAAGGCAAACGCACGGCCACCGGGGTACTGGTGGGCCATGTCCAGCCCGGCCTCAACGCGCCTGAAGGCCTCCGCCGAGAGGGCGCCGACCTCCTCGCCGCCCGCGAGGATCGCACCGCGCATGCTGAGCACGCCGTACTCGTAGGTCCGCATGCGCCGGCGCAGCTGGTCGGCCAGCCGCTCGGCCACGCCCTTGAGCCGTTCTTCCACCACGGCCTGGTTGACGCGCTGCTGCCAGGCCCCCGCCGCCGCGGCACTGAGAAGCCCCAGCAACAGCAGCATCAACACCGGCGGCATCCAGCTTGACGCCGGCGAGCGGACTGCCCTGCCTGGCGTTGCCTCCTGCTGCCGACGCACGTTCTGACCGCTCCCCATGGCTGCCGTGTACCACGGCACTTCCATGCCATGGAATACTTTTCTGCGCAAAACCGCGACGTGCAACTTTAGGCGTACAGGAGAAGCTGAACGTTAAGGGAGTGTTGCGGCTTCGGACGGGCCAGGCCGGCCTGCGGGCTGGCCCGGTTCAGCCAAGCCCGAGAAGGCGGCGCGCCTGCTCGGGCGTCGCCACAGGGCGGTTGTGTTCGAAGCACAGCGCCGCCACGGCGCGCACCAGGGCCGCGTTGGACGGCGCCAGCGTGTGCTTGTCCAGGCGCACGTTGTCTTCCATGCCGGTGCGGCAGTGGCCGCCCAGCTCCAGCGACCAGCGCGCCATCGTCATCTGGTCCTTGCCGATGCCCGCACCGGTCCAGGTCGAGCCGGGCGCCACGCGCTGCAGCGTGCGCACGTAGAACTCCAGCACCTCGCGGTCCACGGGCATGGCGTTGCGGATGCCCATCACGAACTGCACGTGCAGCGGCCCCTTGATCATTCCCAGCTGCTGCAACTTGGCGGCCTGGAAGATCATGGACAGGTCGAAGGCCTCGATCTCGGGCTTGATGCCCAGCTCGCGCATCTCGGTCGCCAGCCACTCGACCAGCTCCGGGCTGTTGTCGTAGACCCGCGTCGGGAAGTTCACCGAGCCGGTGGCCAGGGAACCCATGTCGGGCCGCAGCGCCAGGTGCGCGCCGCGCTCGCGCCCGGCGCCGGAGCGGCCGCCGGTGGAGAACTGCACGATCATGCCCGGGCAGTGCTTGCGGATGCCTTCGAGCACCCGCTCGAAGCGCTCGGGCGATGAGGTGGCGGAGCCGTCGTCGTTGCGCACGTGCAGGTGCACGAGCGTCGCGCCCGCTTCGAAGGCTTCTTGCGTGGACTCGATCTGTTCCTGGACCGTGATGGGCACGGCCGGGTTGTCGCGCTTTTGCGGCAGCGAGCCGGTGATGGCGACGGTGATGATGCAAGGATTGGGGTTGGTCATGGCATGGTCTCGCGGTTGGCACCGACGCGGCGAAGCGCCGTTGCACGACGGTTGAGGAATCAATAGCTTCGGCATGGCGGGCCCATGCCCGGGGACTTGGCGCGCGGCCTCGATACCCGAGGCGCGAAAGTCACTGGAGGTTGTTGATGCGCTCCAGCTCCGAGCGCAGGAGCCGCACCAGCGCCGGGTCATAGGTCTGGAGCACGCGATCCACCACGGGCCGGGTCGCCTGGCGCATGCGCTCCCGCTCCGCGCCGCTCACCTCGTTGAACTGCATGCCGCCCGCCTTCAGTTCTTCCACGGCCCTGCGGGCCTGCTGGCGGCTCGCCTGGCGCTCATGCTCGCGCGCTTCCAGCGCGGCGGCCTGCAGAAGCTGCTGTTCATCGGCCGAGAGCCGGTCCCAGAACTTCTTGCTCACGAGCACGGCGATGACGCCGTAGGCGTGGCCGGTGGCACTGAGGTATTTCTGCGCTTCGTACAGCTTCGCCGTGCGCGTGATGAGGTACGGGTTCTCCTGCGCATCGAGCGCCTTGCTCTCCAGCGCGCCGTACAGCTCGGCAAAGGACATCGGCACCGGATTGGTCCGGAGCGCCTTGAAGGTGTCGATGAAGACCGGGTTCTGCTGCACGCGGATCTTCAGGCCCTCCAAGTCCTCAAGCCGCTGGATGGGCCGCTTGCTGTTGCTCACGTGGCGAAAGCCGTTCTCCCAGAAGGCCAGCCCGATCAGGCCCTTCTCGGGCAGCTTTGCCATCAGGGCCTGGCCGAAGGGACCGTCCAGCAGCGCATCCGCCTGCGCCGGCGTGCCAACCAGGAAAGGCAGGTCCAGCAGGCCGAACTCCTTGACGACGCCCGCCAGCGGCGCCGTGCCTGGCGCGAACATTTCCTGCACGCCCCCGACCAGGGAGGACAGCTGCTGCATCTCGTTGCCCAGCGCCAAGGCCGGGAACTCGCGCACCTTGAGCTTGCCGCCGCTGCGCGCCGCAACGATGTCCGCAAACTTTCTTGTGCCGATGCTGATGGGGTGGTCAGCGTTGACCGGATGTCCCATGCGGATGACACGCTCCGCGAAGCCCTGGCCCCGGGCCGTGGCGGCGAACAGCAGGGTGGCGGCAACCGCGGCGCGGCGCGTGATCCCGGAATTGGTCATGTAGTCTCCTGTGGAATGTGGAGCAGTCGGGCCGCCGGAAACGGGCCTTGCCGCCAGGCTCTCAAGGGGCCCCTCGTTGAAGGCCGTCTTGAGGGCTGAGCCGGCAAGGCTGAGGCTCGTCGCGCCAGCCCGCGCCGGGATCACTTGAGCTCGACCGCCGCGTCCGCCCGAACCGAGCTGGCCGGGGCGACCTTCTCGCTCTGCGGGTGCTTCAGGGCCGAGCGGCCGTGTTTGATCATGGCGACCGCCGCCGCGGCGATCACCGCGGGAATCGCGATCGCGATGAAGTTCTGCTGCAGCGGCAGCGCCATCGCCACCAGCGCGCCGATCACGATGGGCGCCAGGATCGCGCCGCTGCGGCCCACGCCAGAGGCCAGGCCGATGCCGGTGGAGCGGATCGCCATGGGGTAGAACTGCCCGGCATAGGCGTAGGTGACGATCTGCGTGCCGATGGTCGAGGCACCGGCCAGGCCGACGACGAAGAACAGCGCCTCGGTGGGCATGGGCGTGCCCAGCAGCGTGATCGACACGGCGGCGAGCACGTACATCGAGAACAGCACCCACTTGATGTGGAAGCGGTCGGCCAGCCAGCCGCCGCCCACCGCGCCGATCATGGCGCCGAAGTTCAGCGTCAGCACGAAGGTCAGCGCCGATCCCAGGCTGTAGCCGGCGCTGGCCATGAGCTTGGTCAGCCAGGAGCTGAGCGCGTAGACCATGAACAGGCACATGAAGAAGGCCACCCAGAACATCACGGTGCTGAAGCCGCGCCCGTCCTGGAACAGGTGGCGCACCGGCGCGCCGTTGGCCTTGTCGGCGCCGGGCAGCACGAAGCCGTCGCCGGCCGTCGGGTTGAAGCCCGGCTGCAGCCGCGCCACGATGGCCTTGAGCTCCTCGTGGCGGCCCTGCCGCAGCAGGAAGGGCATCGACTCCGGCAGCGATTTCAGGATGAACGGGATCAGCACCACCGGCAGCGCCGCGGCGAGGAACACCGACTGCCAGCCGTAGCTTTCGATCAGCCCCTTGCCCAGCACGGCGGCGAGCATGCCGCCCACCGCATAGCCGCTGAACATCAGCGTGACCAGCGTCGAGCGCAGCTTGCGGGGCGAGTATTCGGTCATCTGCGCCACGACGTTGGGCATCACCCCGCCGATGCCCAGGCCGGCCAGGAAGCGCGTGGCGCTGAACGTCACCGGGTCGCTCGCAAGCCCGGCCGCGGCCGTGAACAGGCTGAACAGCGCGATGCAGATCGCGATCGCCCAGCGGCGGCCGATGCGGTCCGCTACTGTGCCCAGGAAAATGGCGCCGAACATCATCCCGAACAGCGCCGAGCTCACCATGAAGCCGGCCTGGGTCGGGTCCACGCCCATCTGCTTCATGATCGACGGCAGCGCGATGCCGGCGACGGCGAGGTCGTAGCCGTCGAAAATGATGATGATCGCGCACCAGAACAGCACCAGGCCGTGGAAGCGGTTGAAGCGGGCCTCGTCGGCGATCTTGTGGACGTCTATCTGTCTCATGCTCTTGTCT
>JAEYPG010000626.1 GCA_023410975.1 Pseudomonadota bacterium | reverse complement strand
GCCCAACGGCGCCGCGCCGCGCAACCTGCCGCCGGGCCAGGTGCCGCCGGGCATGGCGCGGCAACAGATCCCGCAACAACAGATGCCGCAGGACCTGCCGCAGGACATGCCGGGGCAGGAAGCGCCGGTGCAGCAGGAGGCGGAGCCGGCTGATCCGGAGCAGGGGCAGGGGCAGGGCGGCTGACACGCCGCTCCTCCCGCACCCCAGGGCGCTTCAGCGCAGGAAGAGGCGGTACACCGGGTTGTCGGTCTCGTCCACGCAGGGGTAGTCCAGCGTGTCGAGGAAGCGCTTGAGCGCGGCGCGGTCGCCGCGCGGCACCTGGATGCCCACCAGGATGCGGCCGTAGTCGGCGCCCTGGTTGCGGTAGTGGAAGAGGCTGATGTTCCAGTCCGGCTGCATCGCCTCCAGGAAGCGCAGCAGCGCGCCCGGCCGCTCGGGGAAGGTGAAGCGGAACAGCCGCTCGTCGCGGGCCAGCTCGGAACGCCCGCCCACCATGTGGCGCAGGTGCTGCTTGGCCAGCTCGTCGTCGGTCAGGTTCAGCGTGGTGAAGCCGTGGCGCTCAAAGTTGCGCGCCAGCTTGTCGGCCTCTTCGCGCTTGCTGATGCCGATGCCCACGAACACATGCGCCACCTGCTGGTCGGAGATGCGGTAGTTGAACTCCGTGACCTGGCGCGGGTGCGCCGGCGTGCCGATGGCCTCGCAGAAGCGCCGGAACGAGCCCCTCTCCTCGGGAATCGTGACGGCGAACAACGCCTCGCGGTGCTCGCCGACTTCCGCGCGCTCGGCCACGAAGCGCAGCCGGTCGAAGTTCATGTTGGCGCCGCAGGTGATGGCGGCGAAGGTGCGGCCCTTGAGCTTGTGCTGGTCGACGTACTTCTTGATCGCCGCCACGCCCATGGCGCCGGAGGGCTCGACGATGCTGCGCGTGTCCTGGAACACGTCCTTGATGGCAGCGCACACCTCGTCGTTGTCGACCACCACGAAGTCATCCACCAGCTCGCGCGTGAGGCGGAAGGTCTCCTCGCCCACCAGCTTGACGGCCGTGCCGTCGGCAAACAGGCCCACGTCGCTGAGCTGCACCCGTTTCTTGGCGCGCACCGAGCGCACCATGGCGTCGGAATCGACGGTCTGTACGCCGATGACCTTGATCTCCGGGCGCACCGCCTTGATGTAGGCCGCCACGCCGCTGATGAGGCCGCCGCCGCCGATGGCCACGAACACCGCATCCAGCGCTCCCTGGTGCTGGCGCAGCAGTTCCATGGCGATGGTGCCCTGGCCGGCGATGACGTCCGGGTCGTCGAAGGGATGCACAAAGGTGAGGCCGCGTTCCTTCTCCAGCGCGCTGGCGTGCAGTGCGGCGTCGGAATAGCTGTCGCCGTGCAGCACCACCTCGCCGCCGAGCTGCTGCACGGCGTCGATCTTCACGCGCGGGGTGGTCACGGGCATCACGATCACGGCCTTGCAGCCCAGCCGCTTGGCCCCCAGCGCCACGCCCTGCGCGTGGTTGCCGGCGGAGGCGCAGATCACGCCGCGCGCGAGCTGCTCGGCCGAGAGGTGCGCCATCTTGTTGTAGGCGCCGCGCAGCTTGAAGCTGAACACCGGCTGCTGGTCCTCGCGCTTGAGCAGCACCTGGTTGCCCAGGCGGCGCGAGAGGCTGCGCGCCAAATCCAGCGGCGATTCCACCGCCACGTCGTAGACCTTGGCGGTCAGGATCTTCTTGAGATAGTCCGGCGCGGAAGCGGCGGCCTTGCGGCTCTGGACAGGGGGTCGGCGGCCGACCATGGGCGATGCTCCTCGGGCTGTGTCTGTGTAACAGGGCGCCGGATCATAAGCGCCGTCGCCAACCGGCCCCGGAGGCGCGCGCGCCGCAGTCCGTGCGGCCAAAAAAAAGCCCAGGGGGTTTGCCCTGGGCTTGAATCCACCAATGGAGGAGGTGGAGGAGACAACTTGCATCTGCCAACTTCGGGAATGTCCCGATGCAGACAACGCCTTCAGTGTATCTACGTTTGTGCTGCGATGCAATATCTCCCTCCGCAAAAACCCGCATGCCACCATCGGTTCCCAAAGGGGTGCGTTGCAGAATGCACGCTTTTCAGACAGGACGCCCCGGCGTGGGGTTTGCGACGATGGAATGCACGATCAACTGGGTGCCCGCCAGCGGCATGGCTTTCGTGGCCGAGACGGGCAGCGGCCATTTGCTGACCATGGATGGCGCTCCCGACGGCGGCGGGCGCAACCTGGCGCCTCGCCCTATGGAAACCCTGCTGGCCGGCGCCGGCGCCTGCACCGCGTACGACGTGGTGCTGATCCTCAAGCGCGGGCGGCACGAGGTCAGCGGCTGCCAGCTCAAGGTCAGCTCCGAGCGCGCAACGACGGACCCCAAGGTGTTCACCAAGATCCACCTGCACTTCATCGTCAGCGGCCGCAAGCTGCCGGCCGCGGCGGTGGAGCGTGCCATTGCGCTGTCGCACGAGAAGTACTGCTCGGCCACCATCATGCTCGGCCGCACCGCCGAGGTGACGACGGGCTACGAGATCGTCGAAGCCTGAAGCCCTGCCGGTCCGCGGCGGCGTATCGCCGCCGTTCGGCTCAGATGTAGTGCGCCGTGGTGGTCATCACCTTGGCTGCGGCGCGCATGAGGCCGCGCACCGGTGCGGGCAGCTCCATGCCGCCTGCGGCCAGCGCGTTGTCGGCATGGCGCGCCTCGTCCACCTTCATCTGTTCGACGATGGCGCGCGAGGCGACGTCGCCTTCGGGCAGCCGCTGCAGGTGGCTCGCCAGGTGCTGCTCCACCTGACGCTCGGTCTCCACCACGAAGCCCAGGCTCACGCGGTCACCCAGCCGTCCCGCCAGCATCCCGATGCCAAAGGCGCCGGCGTACCACAGCGGGTTGAGCAGGCTCGGGCGCGAGCCCAGTTCGTCCAGCCGCTGCTGCGTCCAGGCCAGATGGTCGATTTCCTCGCGCGCGGCCTGCGCCATTTGCTCACGCAACGACGGTGAGCGTGCCGTCAGTGCCTGCGCCTGGTACAGCGCCTGGGCGCAGACCTCGCCCACATGGTTGACGCGCATGAGCGCGCCGGCCTCTCGCTTCTGATCCTCGCTGAGCGTTGCAGGCTCGGGGCTTGTGCCGACGGCAACCGGCGTCGGCTGCGCCGCATGCACGCTGCTGGTGACGGTGCGCAGCGCCCGGTCGAGCGAGGTCAGCCAGAGATCGAGAGCACTGAGCGAACGGGACATGGGCCTGGTTGCGATGGAATTCCCGGGAGTATGGCACTGCGGTGAATGGGGAAGTCCCGTTGTGCGCAGGCAACAGGCTTGTTCGCTTTTTGGTCGCTTTCCTTGGCAACCGGAAAGCCCGTCTGGTGCAATAGCGTTAGCTTCCGCTGAGGAGGTTGGCCTGATCAGCACTCAAGCGCCCACCGTCAGGGCGCCGTATCGGGACCTCTTGTCAACAACCCTGGAGATACTGCAAATGAAGAAATCTCTGATCGCCCTGGCCGCGCTGGGCGCGTTCGCCGGTGCTGCTTCGGCCCAGTCGTCGGTCACGCTGTATGGCCTGATTGACCTGCAATACAACTACATCAAGTCCGGCGACGCGTCGGCTTCTCGCGGCGACAGCATCAACCGTCTGGCCGACGCCAACGACATGGGCGGCCCGGGTTCGCGCTGGGGCCTGCGTGTGGCGGAAGACCTGGGTTCCGGCCTGAAGGCCAACGTGGTGCTGGAGTCCGGCTTCACGGGCGACAACGGCGTTTCCGCCCAGCCGGCGGGTGCCTCCACCCGCCTGTTCGGTCGCCAAGCCTTCGTCTCGCTGGCCTCCGCCAGCCTGGGCGAAGTGCGTCTGGGCCGCCAGTACACGCTGCACGATGAAGTGCAGTCCCTGAACAACCCGGGCGGCAACACCACGTTCATGAACCCGGGCGCCAACGGCGGTTACTCGACGACGGGCTCGCTGGCTGCGATGGGTGGCCGCGTGCCGCTGTTCATCGACGCCGTGCGTCAGGACAACGCCGTCCAGTACATCTCCCCGAGCTTCGCGGGCTTCCGCGTCCAAGCCATGGTCGCTGCCGGCGAAGGCACGGCTGACCGCTACCAGGGCGTGAAGGGTTCGTATGCCAACGGCCCGCTGAACGTGGCTCTGGCCTACGAGCAGAGCAAGTCCTTCCTCGGTCGCGCTGCTGGCGCGGGCGTCGGCGCCATCGCCGCTGGCGGCACCACCAACAAGATCGTGTCGCTGGGTGCCAACTACGACTTCGGCATGGTCAAGGTGTTCGGTGGCTACCAGCAAGGCAAGGATCTGGCCCCTGGCGTCGGCATCGCCGGTACGCTGGTTGTGCCGGCTGCAAACGGCCTGGCTGGCATCACCTCCACGAAGCTGAACGCTTACACCCTGGGCGCTGCCATGCCGTTCGGCGCCGCCACGGTGTCCGTCAACTACACCCGTGCCAAGCACGAGAACGACCTGGGCGCCGACCGCACGGTGGGCCGCATCGGCGTGGGTGCCAACTACGCCCTGTCGAAGCTGACCTCCGTGTACGCGGTGGCGACGGTGGCCAATGGCGACCTGAAGGACGTCGTGCTGGAGAAGCAAGTGTTCCAGCTGGGCCTGCGCAAGGCCTTCTGATCACACAGAATCAGAAATTGCGGGCCGGCCCGTCCGGCCCTTGCCTCAAGGCGTCCTTCGGGACGCCTTTTTTATTGGGCCGTTGCGCAGGCAACGGCAGGCCCGAAAAGAAGCCGCCGGGCCCTCACAGGCGCGGCGGCTTTCGCCTTGGCGGCAGCGATGCTCAGCCGATGAGCCGCTCGTGCGCGAACAGGTCTTCCACCTTCTCGCGCTCACGGATGCGCCAGGCCTGCGAGCCCTCGACCATCACCTCCGCCGCGCGCGGCCGGGTGTTGTAGTTGCTCGCCATGCTCATGCCGTAGGCGCCCGCGGACAGCACGGCCAGCACGTCGCCCTCGCGCACCGCAAGCGTGCGCTCGCGGCCCAGCCAGTCGCCGGATTCGCACACCGGCCCCACCACGTCCCAGGTTTCGGCCACTTCGCCGGCACGCTCGACGCAGGGCACGATGCCCATGTAAGCCTCGTACATCGCCGGGCGCATGAGGTCGTTCATGGCCGCGTCCACGATGCAGAAGTGCTTGCCCTCGACTTCCGAGGGCTTGAGGTACTGCACCTCGGTCAGGAGCACGCCGGCGTTGCCCACCAGCGAGCGCCCGGGCTCCAGCAGGATCTCGCGGTGCCCATGCCCGCGCGCGTCGATGCGCTCCAGCAGCGCCGCCACCAGCGCATCCGGCGCGGGCGGCTCTTCGTCGGTGTAGGTGATGCCCAGCCCGCCGCCCAGGTCCAGGTGGTGCAGTGTGACGCCCTGCGCCTCCACCGCTTCCACCAGGTCCAGCACGCGCTCCAGCGCATCCAGGTACGGCCCGATCTCGGTGATCTGCGAGCCGATGTGGCAGTCGATGCCCACCACTTCCAGGCCCGGCAAGGCTGCGGCGTGCTTGTAGACGTCCAGCGCGCGCTGGTGGCTGATGCCGAACTTGTTGCCCTTGAGGCCGGTGGAGATGTAGGGGTGCGTCTTGGCGTCCACGTCCGGATTGACGCGCAGGCTCACCGGCGCGCGCCGGCCCATGTCCTGGGCCACCTGCGACAGCCGGTCGAGCTCGGCCTCGCTTTCGACGTTGAAGCAGCGCACGCCGGCCTGCAGTGCCTGTCGCATCTCGGCGGGCGTCTTGCCCACGCCCGAGAAAACCACCTTGCCGGCATCGGCGCCCGCGGCCAGCACGCGCTGCAGTTCTCCACCGGAGACGATGTCGAAGCCGCAGCCGGCCTGCGCGAAGAGCTGCAGCACCGCCAGGCTGGAGTTGGCCTTCATGGCATAGCACAGCAGGTGCGCGCGCCCGGCCAAGGCCTTCTCGTAGGCCGCCAGCGCCGCGCGCATCGCGCTGCGCGAGTAGACGTACAGCGGCGTGCCGTGCTCGCGCGCAAGCGCGTCCAGCGCGCAGTCTTCGAAGTACAACCGGCCATCGGCGCGGCGCTGCAGGAAAGGGGCTCCGGGCAGGGCGCTCATCGCGTCGCTCCCGGGTTGGTTGCCGGTGACGAGGCCGCAGGAGCGGCCGCCGCGGGCGGGTTCTGGGGCAGGTGCAGCGGCCCTTTCTGGCCACAGGCCGCGAGGCTTGCCAATGCACCCACGGCCAGCAGCAGCTTGGCCACAGCGCGGGTGCAGGGCACCGCTACACTCGATCGGGACTTCGTATTCATCTGGAAATTTTACCGACCGCCATGAGCGACACCCCCGCATCGCGCCTTTCCGACGCCGACTATCACCGCCTCAGCCATGCCGTGCTGGCCAGCGTGGAAGCGCAGATCGACCGCTGGCTGCAGGACGACGTGATCGACATCGATTCCGCCCGTACCGGCGGCCTGCTGGAGCTGGCCTTTCCCGGCGGCAGCAAGATCGTGCTCAACACCCAGCCGCCGCTGCAGGAGCTGTGGCTGGCCGCGCGCAGCGGCGGCTACCACTTCAAGCACGTCGACGGCCGCTGGATCGAGCGCGAGGGCCGCGACTTCTTCGACGTGCTCTCCGAAGCCGCCAGCGCGCAGGGCGGCAGGCCGCTGCGCTTCACGGCGCCCTGAGGCACTGATGCCCAACGGCCGCGCGCAAGGCGGCCTCCAATGAAAAACGCCGGCCCAAGGGCCGGCGTCGTGTCTTTCGAAGGGCCTGAAGGCCCGAGGCCGTCAGCGGCGGAACAGGTCCAGGATCGAGCTGCGCTCCTCTTCGGAGGCTGCCGGCGCCGCGCCCTGGGGCGGACGCTCCAGTCCCACGCCGGTGACGCCCTCGCCATGGGCGTATTCCTCGTAGAACCACTCTCCGCCCTGGTTTACCACGCCCGGCGGCGGCTGGTACTCCTGCACCGGCACGTCGCGCAGCGCGCGGCTCATGAACTCGATCCACACCGGCAGTGCCAGGCCGCCGCCGGTTTCGCGGTCGCCGAGCTTGCGCGGCTGGTCGTAGCCGATCCACACCACCGACACCAGCGAGGGCTGGAAGCCGGCGAACCAGGCGTCCATCGCGTCGTTGGTGGTGCCGGTCTTGCCGTAGAGGTCGGGGCGCTTGAGCGCGGCCTGCGCCTTGGCGGCGGTGCCCGAGCGCGTGATCTCCTGCAGCAGCGTGTTCATCACGAAGGCATTGCGCGCGTTGAGCACGCGGTTTTCCTCCGTGAGCGCCTGCGGCAGGCTGTCGTGCAGCACGCGGCCATCGGCATCGGTGACGCGGCGGATGAGCACCGGGTTGAGCAGGTGGCCGCCGTTGGCGAACACGCCGTAGGCACTGGCCATCTGCATCGGCGTCACCGAGCCCGCGCCCAGCGCCATGGTCAGGTAGGCCGGGTGCTTCTCGGCCTCGAAGCCGAAGCGCGTGATCCACTGCTGCGCGTTGTGCGTGCCCACGTGCTGCAGCACGCGGATGGAGACCATGTTCTTGGACTTGGCCAGCGCGCGGCGCAGCGTCATCGGGCCGTCGAAGTTGCCGTCGTAGTTCTTGGGCTCCCAGGGCTGGCTGCCCGTCGTGCCCGCGTCGAAGAAGAGCGGCGAATCGTTGACCACGGTGGCCGGCGTGAAGCCCTTTTCCAGCGCCGCCGAATAGATGAAGGGCTTGAAGCTGGAGCCCGGCTGGCGCCAGGCCTGCGTGACGTGGTTGAACTTGTTCTTGCGCCAGTCGAAGCCGCCCACCAGGGCGCGGATGGAGCCGTCGCGCGGGTCCAGCGCCACGAAGGCGCCCTCGACCTCGGGCAGTTGCGTCAGCATCCAGCTGTCCTTGGGGCCCTTGACGGCGCGCACCACCGCGCCGCGGCGGATCTGCTTCTGCGCCGCGGCCTTGTCCGACAGTCCCGAGGCCACGGGCTTGAGGCCGTCGCCCGTGACCGTGATCGACTCGCCCGACTGCAGCACCGCCACCACCTTGCGCGGCGAGGCTTCGAGCACCACCGCGGCGCGCAGGTCGTCGTTGTCCGGGTGCTCGTTGAGGGCCTCGGCGATGCGCAGGTCCAGCTCCTTGGGGTCGGCGGGCAGCGTCACGTAAGCCTCGGGGCCGCGGTAGACCTGGCGCCGCTCGTAGTCCATGAGGCCGCGGCGCAGCGCCTGGTAGGCCACCCGCTGCTCGTCGGCATCGAGCGTGAGCTGCACGTTGAAGCCGCGCGTGTAGGCCTCGTCGCCGTACTGGCTGAACATGAGCTGGCGCGCCGTCTCGGCCACGTACTCGGCATGCACGGCCACGTCCGAGGGCGCACGGTAGTGCAGCTGCTCGTGCTTGGCCTCCTCGTACTGCGCCTGCGTGATGAAGCCGCCGTCGAGCATGCGCTCGATGATGTACTGCTGTCGGATGGTGGCGCGGCGCGGGTTGGCGATGGGGTTGTAGGCCGAGGGCGCCTTGGGCAGCCCGGCCAGCATCGCGGCCTCGGCCACGCTGACCTTGTCCAGCGTCTTGCCGAAGTAGGTTTCGCTCGCGGCGGCGAAGCCGTAGGCGCGCTGGCCGAGGTAGATCTGGTTCATGTACAGCTCAAGGATGCGTTCCTTGCTGAGCTGCCGCTCGATCTTGAGCGCGAGCAGGATCTCGTAGATCTTGCGCGTGAAGGTCTTTTCGCTGCTGAGGTAGAAGTTGCGCGCCACCTGCATGGTGATGGTGGAGGCTCCCTGGCTCTTGGCTTCGCCGAAGTTGGCCAGGCCGGCGCGGATCACGCCCAGGTAGTCCACGCCGCCGTGCTGGTAGAAGCGCGCGTCCTCGATGGCCAGCACCGCGTCCTGCATCACCTTCGGGATCTGCGCGATGGGCATGAAGCGCCGGCGCTCCTCGCCGAACTCGCCCAGCAGCACGCCGTCGGCGGAGTAGATGCGCATGGGCAGCTTGGGCCGGTAGTCCGCCAGGCCGTCGATCTGCGGCAGCTGCGGATAAGCCACCGCCAGCGCGATGGTCACCAGCACCGCCGCCGACAGCGCCAGCGCCGCAGCCACGCCCAGCAACAGCATCAGCGGGCGCAGCACCCAGCGCGTCACGGGACTGCGGCGCGCGGGGGTGGAGCGAGGATCGGAAGAGGGAGAGGGCGGACGCCCGGGTTCGGTCATGAGGCGGGCTCGGCCAGGCAGGAAAGGGGTCGAATTATAGAAAGTGGCCCCTGTACGGCCGGTTGCCGCGCCGCAATCCCGAGCCCGGCGGGGAACCCGCGAACCGGTAGCCCGGGCGGCATGGCCGGCATTTCCCCTAGTGCCGCCCCTCGAAGCAAGCGCATAGCATTTAGTTACTTATGGATACGACACGTTTCTCGTGAGGTCCGAAGTAAAGACACTGCTGCGGCGCTGGCGGCCTGGGCACGGGTTGCCGCCCCTGCTCGGCTTGGACCTGGGCAGCAGCAGCGTGCGGCTGGTGGAGCTGGGCGGCGATGCCGGGCAGCCCGTGCTGGAGTGTCTGGCACGCGAGCCGCTGGACAAGGGCTGGGTCAACGACGGCCAGATCGAGGACTTCGACGCCGTCACCGAGGCCGTGCGGCGCGTGGTACAGCGCAGCGGCACGCGCACGCGCCGGGTGGCGCTGGCGCTGCCGGCCTCGGCCGTGATCACGCAGCGCCTGCGCCTGCCTGCCGGGTTGTCCGAGGCGGCGCTGGAGCAGCAGGTGGCGGCCGAGGCGCAGCAGCACCTGCCTTTCGCGCCGGAGGAGATGAGCCTGGATTTCTGCGTCGTGGGCACCGGCGAGGGCGGCGTGGAAGTGCTGGCGGCGGCCTCGCGCAAGGACCGGGTCGAGGACCGCCAGGGCCTGGCCGAGGCCGCAGGGCTGGAGCCGGTGCTGCTGGACGTGGAGTCGCATGCCGCCCACCGAGCGCTGGCCCGCTGCGCGGGGCTGCTGCCCGAGGCGGACGAGGCGAGCGAGACGGATGCGCTTATTGACCTTGGGCCGCGCGGCGCCGGCATGCCGCCGCCGGTGGCGCTGTTCGAGATCGGCGCCTTTGCCACCACGCTGAAGCTGCTGCGCGGCGAGGACCTGCTCTACGAGCGCGACCAGGCCGTGGGCGGCGCGCAGTTCACGCGGCTGATCGCGCGGCAGCTCGGCTTGGGCTTCGACGCGGCCGAGCAGATGAAGCTGGACGGCTCGGTGCCCGAGGAGCTGGCGCCGGCATTGCAGGCCGACTTCGTGGACGGCCTGGCGCAGGAGCTGGCGCGGGCGCTGCTGATCGCCTTTACCAGTGGTCCCTGCCAGCAGGTGCGCTGCGTGATGCTGGCCGGCGCCACCGCCGCGCTGCCCGGCCTGGCGGTGCGCATCGGGCAGCTCACCGGCTTTGAAACCCGGGTGGCCGATCCCTTCGCGGGCATGGCGGTGCAGGCGGCGCGGCTGCCGCGCGAGGCGCCGGGCTACCTCAAGGCCTGTGGACTGGCGCTGCGGCGCTTCCTGCCGTGATGCGGCTCAACCTGTTTCCTTACCGCGAGGCGCGGCGGCGCCGGCGGCGCCAAGCTTTCAGGGGCCTGTTGGCCGCGGCGGCTGGCCTGGGCCTGCTGGTGGCGCTGCTGGGCTACGCCGCGCTGCAGCAGCGCACGGCGGCGCAGGAGCGGCGCAATGAATTGCTGTCGGCCGAGGTCGCCGCGCTGGACGCGCCGCTGCAGGCCGCAGCCCGGCTGCGTGCCGAGCTCACCGCGTTGCAGGGCCGCGTGCAGGGGCTGCAGAGCCCGTACTGGGAGCGCCGCCGGCCCGCGCAGTTGCTGGAAGCGCTGGCGCGCGACACGCCCGAAGGTGTGCAGCTCAGCACGCTGCGCCAGCAGGGGGACCGCTTCACGCTGGGCGGCGTGGCACAGGGCAGCGCCGAGGTGCAGGCGCTGGTGCGCAACTTGTCGCAGGACACGGCGCTGCTGCAGCGGGTTGCCCTGGTGGAGATCAGGGCCGCGGCGCCAGCTGGCCGCGACGCGCGCCGGCTGTTCGATTTCACCCTGGAGTTTCAA
>JAEYPG010000686.1 GCA_023410975.1 Pseudomonadota bacterium | reverse complement strand
ATTGGTACTGAAAGAAAACCCGTTCGGGCTGAGCTTGTCGAAGCCCCTGGCACAACCGGCCAACAGGCCCTTCGACAAGCTCAGGGCGAACGGTGAACTTTCACTGACGACTTGAAGTTGGAATCAGAGCAGCGGCTCCACCAGCTCGGCGTAGAGCGCGCGCGTCTCGCGGTAGCACTCGCAGGCGTAGCCTTCGAGCCGGTCGCGGTCCAGGATGAGGATGCCGTTGCGCCGTTGCTCGATGGTGGCGTTGGCGCGCAGCTCGCTCAGCTCCTCGCTCACCGACTGGCGGCGCACGCCGACCATCTCGGCGAGCATGGCCTGCGACAAGGCGAGGTTGTTCGAGCCGGCCCGGTCGGCGGAAGTCAGCAGCCAGCGGCACAGCCGCTGCTGCACCGAGTGGTGGACGTTGCACACACAGGTCTGGCTTGCCACGCGCAGGCTGTAGGCGGTGTAGCTGCTGAGCAGGCGGCGCCAGGCTTCGCTGCGCCGGACGGCTGTGCGGAACTGCTCCACCGGCATTCGCACCAACTCTCCGGGTGCCTGCTGGATCAAGGTGTCGGTGCTCTTCACGAGGCCCAGGAACGCCGGCAGGCCCACCAGGCCCTCGTTGCCGATGGTCAGCACGTCGGCCATGCCCCCATTGCGCAGGCGCACGATCATGGACACCACGCCTCGCGTCGGGAAGTGAACGTCCCTTATCGGCTCGCCCTGGCGGTGGATCTCCACCCCGGCCACTACGGCGTGGCGCTCCAGGGCAGCTCCCAGATCGGGGCACTCGCGCAGCAGCAACTGCAGCATCCGATTGCGTTCCGGCATCTGCTGCGGGCTGGCGGGCTTCATGGTCGCTGCGGCGTGGGCTCTGGATGCTCCATCGCCCCAGTCCCCTGGCAAACCATGAGCCCGGTGTTCCCGCTGGCGGACATACGGTGCGTCAGCGCATACCGACAATCCCGGGCGTCGCGATCACCAACAGGCGGGGCGTCTCCTCGGGGGCGCCCCGGCCCGCGTTGCACACGAGAGGGGGAACGGCGCGAAGCGCCGGCGGTACGGCGGGGCCTCGAAGGCCCGGAGATCGAGCTGTTCGATTCCGGCCACGGGGCCCCGCGGCGCCTTCCCGCCGGCATCACCCGCAGCGCAGCCACCGGTAGCCCCAGGGCTCCAGCCTCAGCCGGTATTCGCCGTCGCCGGCCGAGGCGGGTTGCGCCAGCGAACGCCCGGCCAGCAGGTCGTGGATTTCGCCGCGCGCCCCCTCCAGCGGCAGCGACACCTCCAGCGGTTGCGCGCCCAGGTTGTGCAGGGCGAACAGCAGGTAGCCGAAGCCCTCGCAGCGCTGCGCCAGCAGCGCGGGCGGGCCGATATCCAGGAAGCGGCAGGCGCCTTCGCCGAAGGCGTCGCACTCGCGCCGGATGCGCAGCATACGCTCCACCCGGTTGAGCAGCGACTCCGGGTCGCCGCGCTGCGCCTCGACGTTGACGCGCTCGAAGCCGAACCCGCCGCCGCTGATCACCGGCAGCGGCAGCCGATCCGCCGCCGCGCTGGAGAAGCCGCCGTTGGGCGCGTCGCTCCACTGCATCGGCGTGCGCACGCTGGCGCGCTCGGCCAGCGACAGGTCCTCGCCCATGCCGATCTCGTCGCCGTAGCGCAGCACCGGCGCGCCGGGCATGGTCAGCACCAGGCTGTGCGCCAGCAGCAGGCGGCGCTGGTCGTTGCCCAGCATGGGCGCCAGCCGCCGGCGCAGCCCGCGGCCGTAGAGCTGCATCGAGGGCTCGGGGCCAAAGGCGTCGAACACTTCCCGGCGCTCGTCGCCAGAGAGCCGGCCCAGGTCCAGCTCGTCGTGGCTGCGCAGCAGGTTGGCCCACTGGCACCAGGGCGGCAGCGCCGGCAGCTCGGCCCAGGCCTGGCGCAGCGGCGTCGCATCGCCGCGCGCCAGCGCCAGGAACAGGTGCTGGTTGACCCAGAAGTTGAAGCACATGTGGATGCGGTCGCCGTCGCCGAAGTAGGCCGGCACCTCGTCCGGCGTGATGTTGGCCTCGGCCAGCAGGCAGGCGTCGCCGCGCAGCAGCTGAACGTGCTGGCGCAGCTCGCCGAGGTAGTGGTAGGCCATGTCGTGCTCGGCCTGCGGCAGCCCCTTGAGCTCCAGCAGGAAGGGCAGGGCATCGACGCGGAAGCCGCTCACGCCCAGCTGCAGCCAGAAGCCGGTGATCTTCTCGATCTCGCGCCGCACCGCGGGGTTGGCGATGTTGAGCTCGGCCTGGTGGCGGTAGAAGCGGTGGAAGTAGTAGGCCTGCGCGGCCTCGTCCCAGGTCCAGGTCGTGCGCTGCGCGCCGGGGAAGACCACGTCCTCCTCGGCGTCCTCGGGCTTCTCGTCGCGCCACACGTACCAGTCGCGCAGCGGGGACCGGCGGTCGCTGCGCGCTTCCTGGAACCACGGATGGTCGGTGGAGGTGTGGTTGACCACCAGGTCCACCAGCACGCGGATGCCGCGCTCCTGCGCCAGCCGCGCGAACTCGACGAAGTCGCCCAGCGTGCCCAGGCGCGGGTCGATGCCGTAGTGGTCGGTGACGTCGTAGCCGTTGTCGCGCATCGGCGAAGGGAAGAAGGGCTGCAGCCAGACGCAGCTAACGTTGAGCCCGGAGAGGTGGTCCAGCCGCCTGCTCAACCCGGCGAAGTCGCCGATGCCGTCCCCGTTGCCGTCGGCGAAGGTGCGCACGTCCAGGCAGTAGATGACGGCGTTCTTGTACCAGTGGCGGGCCATGGTCTGCGGCTGGGCGGGTGGTCAGCGCAACGCGTGCGGCAAGTGGGGCTCCCGGCGCCGGAGGGGGCTCACCCCGCCCCGCACGCCGGCAGCAGCGCCAGCGGCAGCCCGGTCCAGGCC
>JAEYPG010000586.1 GCA_023410975.1 Pseudomonadota bacterium | reverse complement strand
GATACCAACCAGCCGTTAGGGAACTTTGCGGGCGAGCAGTACGCGCTACAGCTCTTCGAGGAAACCGTAGGTCGAAAGGGTCGCTCAGCCACCATCGCTGACGCGGAGGGCGACCTGTCTTTCCCGAAGAACAACGTTTTCGTCGATGTTTCGGGCGCCACGGTGCTCACTCGCCGTGCGCTCAATGTGATGAACTACCTGGCGTGCGGTGCACCGGTGGAACAGCTGGAGTTCGAGTACGACGTCGATTACTTCAAGTTCCTTGTGAACTACCCGAGCCGCAACCACAAGCATTTGGTCGAGGCGCTGCGGGAAGCGCAGAAGGCAAGCGTGGTCGTCCGGCGGGAGAGGCCGGACGGAACGGCGGGGGGGACCAACCCAGAGTTCGTTTCGATCCCGCTGGTGGGCCTTGTCGGGCTGGCCAATGGGCGGGTCTACTTCAGATTCGACCCGGCCATGCGCAAGCTGCACAAGACGTACCGGGGGTACACCTTCTTGTCACTGCGCATCACCTCCAACTTCCGGTCGGCCTACGCCCACGCCCTGTACGAGAAGCTCAAGTCCGTCGAGTTCAAGGGATCCCCCACGGAGTGGTTGACCGTAACGGAGGCACGTACCTGGATGGGCGCCCATGACGCGAAGTTCATGGACGAATTCAAGGAGTTTCGCCGTTATGCGTTGACGGTTGCCTTGCAGCAAATCAATGAGATGTCGGACCTGTACGTCGAGTACGAGACCAGGACGGCGCAGGGATCAAAAAAGGTGACGCACCTCCGCTTCACCTTCAAGGAGCAAGAAGGAGCGATGGTGCTGTCCATGCGGCAGACCGAGACTCGCAAGACCATCTACGACACGCTCAAGGGAGAGTTCGGGATCGGCGCATCCGATCTCCAGGCCCTCATGAAGGATCCCGAGACGTACACGCCTGAGCAGATTCAGGAAGCCATTGAGTTCGTTCGGCATCGCGTGGCGAACAACACCAAGAAAGTACGCTTCCCCGGGCGACTGTTCTTGAAGGCGCTGAAGGAAGGCTGGACAGTGCCTACGGCAGAGCTCAAGGGCGAGCCGGAGGGTATGGCTGCCCCGGTAGTGCGAAGCAAGGCCGCCGCGGAGACAGTGGCCCAGGAGCAGACCAAGGCCCTTGACGCAGAGTTACGCAAGGCCTTCGAGCGCGAGTCGGAGCAGGGCTTCAAGCGCTACGTTGAGAGCCCAGCCGAACTGCGAGCGGAACTGTGGGCGTCGTTCACGCGCACCCACCGCTACCGCGCTCTCAAGAAGCAGCTCTCGCTGGACTCCATCAAGGACGCGGCTCCTGACACCATGCTGCTGTCCAACGACCGGCTGCGCCAGGCGTTTGGTGACCATGTCCGGCTGGCACTGGACAAGGCAGCCAAAAAGAAGGCTCTTGCCGCTCAGGGCAGTTTGGGTCTTGCTTGAACATCAAGCAAAACACGCGCGGCCGCTATCTCCTGCCATACGGTAAGGACGCGCTCGCGGCTTACAGCTGTTGTCTGCTGCGCTTTTTCACCAGGTCTTTCCCACGCAGCTTTGTGATGCGAGACGTGCGACTGCTCGCATTGGGCCACCAGGTGACGCAATGTGGGACGGTGGCGTAATGCGGATGGATAACGAAGACCGCCCGGGGATGCCGAGCCGTGTTGCTTGGTGAGCAAGCCGAAATGGATCAGAACGGCAAGTTGTCGCCCGGGGGTGGCATGGGATCGAAGGGCAACCGGTGTTGCGTTGGCGACGCTCCCAGCGCTCGACCTGCGGGGCGTAGTGATGGCGCACGACGATACGCCGGGCCAGGATGTTCACTCACGACCGTCTCGATCAGAATCGCCGCATGGAGATGCCTGTCGAGAGCCGGGACGCCGCGCTGCAACGCTATCTGGCCACAGGGGATTGCGCCGACGCGCCCCGTTGGGCTGGCGCCAACTTCCTGGAGGCCGCACGCAACGCCGCTGCGTTCCTGCGCGAGGGGCTGATCGCGCAAACCTTGGCGCGACTGGCAGCGCGGCCAGTGCCCGTGCTGCCACTGGCGGTAGACCTCGCACCGTGGGTACGCCGCAAGGTCTCTCCGATGGTGGAAGGTCTGTTCCCGGCAACCGAACGCCCCGCAGTGCTGGCGCTGCTGGAGCGCTCGGTCGTGTTCGTGGGGCCCGCCAATGTCGAGGCGGTGCTGCGCTCCGAGCCCTGGCCTCACACCGCCTGGTCACTGGCCAACATGGTCCTCGCCGCCGCGGGCTGCGAGATGCTGTCCGAGGACGGCACGGCCTGCGTGGGCCTGAGCCAGGAAACCACCTGCTACGTCAGCCAGGCGTACTTCGCCGAGGAAGATCCCGTTGCCGACTTCGTCGTGCACGAGGCCGCGCACGTCTTTCACAACTGCAAGCGCGCGACGATCGGGCTGCCGGCAACGCGGCGGCGCGAGTGGCTGCTGGACATCGACTTTCGCCGCCGCGAGACCTTTGCCTACGCCTGCGAGGCCTACAGCCGCCTCCTGACGCTGGGCGACACGCCGGCGCGCCGGCTGAAGATGTTGGCGCAGCACGCCAACGGGCCGCTGCCCGGCGCCAGCGTGGTGAACGTGGACGAGTATCTCGACATCCTGGGCGAGGCGGTCAGGGCGCGCAACGGCTGGAAATGCATCATGCGGCGGTGTGCGCC
>JAEYPG010000567.1 GCA_023410975.1 Pseudomonadota bacterium | reverse complement strand
GCGCTGCTGCGCCGCCTGGCCTGGCAGGCCGGGCGCTACGTGCCGGTGCCGGGGAGCTGGAGGGACTACGAGTGAAGCGCCACCGCCAGCGCGGCATCACCCTGGTCGAGGCCCTGGTCGCCAGCGTGGTGATGGGCGCCGGGCTGCTGGCGCTGCTGCAGGCGCACCTGCGCTTCCACGCCCCGGCCGAGGAAGCGCGCCAGCGCGCCCAGGCGCTGCAGCTGGCGCAGCGCGAGCTGGAAGCGTTGCGCGGGGCCGGCGTGCCGGCGCGGGAAACCGAATCCACCGACGGCGTTTTCAGCCTGCGGCGCCGGGTGCGCGACCTGGAAGGCGGGCTGCAGGCGGTGCGGCAGGACGTGGCCTGGAGCGACCGCAGCGGCCAAGCCCACGTGCTGGGCCTGCACGCCCTGGTGGCGGCACCGGACCCGGGCTTTTCCGGCGCGCTGGCGCTGTCCGCGCCGGCCATTGCGCTGCGCGCACCCACGCGGCGCAACAACGGCGGCGACGCGCCTTGACCTCGTTCGACCCTGCCAACGGCGGGAACCGTGCCGGCGCTGGGCACAATCCCGCGGATGCACAGCTCCACAGACTTCTCCGCTTTCGACGAGCTCGCCATGGCGCAGGCGCTGCGCCTGGCCCATGAGGCCATCGGGCTGTCGGACCCCAACCCGCGCGTGGGTTGCGTCATCGCCGGCGAGGGCTGGCAGGTGCAGGGTTTCACGCAGCGGGCCGGCGAGGCCCATGCCGAGGTGATGGCGCTGCGTGCCGCCCAGGAAGCCGGCCACGATCCGCGCGGCGCCACCGCCTACGTCACGCTGGAGCCCTGCGCCCACCATGGCCGCACGCCGCCCTGCTGCGACGCGCTGGTGGCCGCGGGCCTGGCGCGCGTGGTGGTGGCCGTGGGCGACCCGAACCCGCTGGTGGCCGGACAGGGCATCGCGCGGCTGCGCGCGGCGGGCATCCGCGTCGACGAAGGGCTGATGGCGGCCGAGGCGCGCGAGCTGAACATCGGCTTCTTCTCGCGCCAGGTGCGCGGGCGGCCCTGGGTGCGCATGAAGATCGCCGCCTCGCTGGACGGGCGCACGGCGCTGGACAACGGCGTGAGCCAGTGGATCACGGCCGAGGCCGCGCGCACCGACGGCCACGCCTGGCGCAAGCGCGCCGGCGCCGTGCTCACCGGCATCGGCACGCTGCTGGAGGACGACCCGCGCCTGGACGTGCGCTTGGTCCAGACGGCGAAGCAGCCGCTGCGCGTGGTGGTGGATTCGCGCCTGGAAACGCCGCCCACGGCCAAGCTGCTGGCCCCGCCCGGCGAGGTGCTGGTCTACGGCGCCGTGCCGAACGCCGAGCGCGAGGCGGCGCTGCGCGCTGCCGGCGCCGAGGTCGCCTTCTTCCCGGAGCGAGAGCGCGGCAAGGTCGACCTGGCGGCGATGCTGTCGGACCTGGCGGCGCGCGGCGTCAACGAGCTGCACGTCGAGGCCGGGCACAAGCTGAACGCCTCGCTGCTCAAGGCCGGGCTGGTGGACGAGCTGCTGGTGTACCTGGCGCCGAAGCTCATCGGCCTGGGCCGCGAGATGGCGGCCTTCGGCCCGCTGGAGACGCTGGCCGACGCGATGGAGCTCGAATTCCGCGAGGTCGAGGCCATGGGCCGCGACCTGCGCATCCTGGCCCGCCCGCCCGGGCGCGGCCAGTTCTGAACCATTCCCTTCCCACCCTCAGGAACGACTCACCCATGTTCACCGGCATCATCAGCGGCCTGGGCCGCATCACCGACGTGCAGCCCTTGGGCCCGGACGGCAGCCACGGCAAGCGGCTGCGCATCGAGCCGCCCGCGGGCTACCTGGACGACGTGGAGCTGGGCGACAGCATCGCGCTCAACGGCGCGTGCATGACCGTCACGAGCTTCGACCGCGCCGCGCCCTGCTTCACCATCGACATCTCCGCGGAGAGCCTGCGCCTGACGGCCGGGCTGGACCAGCCGGGGCGCGTCAACCTGGAGAAGGCGCTGCGCGCCAACGACCGCCTGGGCGGGCACCTGGTCAGCGGCCACGTGGACGGGCTCGGCACGGTGACGCACTTCGCGCCGGTGGGCGAGTCGTGGGAGCTGCGCATCCGGGCCCCGAAGGAGCTGGGCCGCTTCCTGGCCTACAAGGGCTCCATCACCGTCAACGGCGTGAGCCTGACGGTCAACCGCGTGGCGGATTCCGACGCCGGCTGCGAGTTCAGCATCAACCTCATCCCGCACACGATCCAGGAAACGACGCTGGGCGACCTGAAGCCGGGCAGCGGGGTGAACCTGGAGATCGACCTCATCGCGCGGTATGTGGAGAGGATGCTGTCCAGCAAGGGGTGAATGAAGGGCCCGGAGGGCGTGGCGCTACGGCGATCGAGCGGGGAGAGCCGCACTGCTTGAGCTGCCTGCACGGGCGAACTTGTAGGGCTTGCCTCCAGCCCATCCCGGGGGCCCGCCTACAATCGCGGGATGCCCATCTCACCCGTTCCCGAGCTGGTCGCTGAACTGGCGGCCGGCCGCATGGTCATTCTCGTGGACGAGGAAGACCGCGAAAACGAAGGCGATCTCGTCATCGCGGCCGACCACGTCACGCCGGAAGCCATCAACTTCATGGCCAAGCACGCGCGCGGCCTGATCTGCCTGACGCTCACGCGCGAGCGCTGCGAAACACTGCAGCTGCCGCCCATGGCCGCGCGCAACGGCGCGGCGCACGGCACCGCCTTCACCGTCTCCATCGAGGCCGCCACCGGCGTGACCACCGGCATCTCCGCCGCCGACCGCGCCCGCACCGTGCAGGCCGCCGTCGCGCGCGACGCGGTGCCCGCGGACCTGGTGCAGCCCGGCCACATCTTCCCGCTGCAGGCCCAGGACGGCGGCGTGCTCATGCGCGCCGGCCACACCGAGGCCGGCTGCGACCTCGCCGCCATGGCCGGCTGCTCGCCCGCGGCCGTCATCTGCGAGGTGATGAACGACGACGGCACCATGGCCCGGCTGCCCGACCTCGAAGTCTTCGCCAGGGAACACGGCCTGAAGATCGGCACCA
>JAEYPG010000556.1 GCA_023410975.1 Pseudomonadota bacterium | reverse complement strand
ACTCAACCCTGCAGGCAAAAACTCCCAGCGCACGTAATTACAGAAAGCGTGCCCGTAGCTGCCACTCAAATACGTTCCACCCATATACGGCGGATTCCCCACCACGCAATCGAACCCGCCCCGCGCCATCACCTCCGGAAACTCCAGGAACCAGTGGAAGAAGCGCTTCCTGTCCGCGACGGCCAGCGCCGCCTCCACCGCCGGGCCTTCCGGCCGGCGCGCGCCCTGCCAGTACTGTCGGAAGGCTTCTTCGGTCACGTGCAGGTCCGGCCAGCCCGCGCGCTTGGGAAGGTAGAACTGCGCGATCGGCAGCGAGGCCAGCTCCTTCATCAGCCGTGCTTGCGGCGCTTGCGACAGCTGGACGAAACGCGCCGCCTTGGCTTCGACCTGCGCCGGCGTGTGGTCCGGCATGGCGTCCAGCGCACGCCAGTCCTGCAGGGCATCCTCCAGGCGGCGCTCCGCCTCCGGGTCGAAATCCAGGCTGCCCTGCCCCGCGCGCTCGGCCTTGTTGCGCCGGCGCAGCGCCGCGGCGGTGTCCTTGTCGTCGCCCGGCAGGGTCCTGAAAGCCTCGTCCGGCACGCCGCGGCGGGCGACGTCCTCGCGCCGCACGGTACCCACGATCGCGTTGCCGCACTTGACGTGGTGGTCCAGAAAGCCCAGCGGCTCGCCCGGCACGTGCGCTTCCAGCCACAGCGCCAGCTTGCACAGCTCCACCGCCAGCGGGTTCAGGTCCACGCCGTAGATGCACTGCCGGATCCCGTCGCGCACCGCGGCGCGGTAGGCCGGGGGCGCGGGCTGCTCCTCGCCCGTGCGCTGGGCGGCCAGCGCCGTGGCGATGCGCCGCGCCGCCGCCAGCAGGATGTGCCCCGAGCCGCACGCCACGTCGGCCACGCGCAGGTCCAGCAGGGCGGCTTCGCGGGCGGCGCGGTCCGGTGCCTTCAGCCGCTCAGCGATCAGGTGTTCCAGCGAGTGTTTCAAAAGCGGCTGCACCAGCTCGTCAGGCGTGTAGTGCGAGCCGGTATTGGCGCGGTCGTCGCCGCGCCTGAAATCGAAGAGCGGCTGCGCGCCCTGCCACAGCAGCACCGGCGCGTACTCCAGCAGCCCCTCGTAGACGGAGCCCAGCTCCTCCACATTCAGCGCGCCGTAGTTGACGCGACAAAGCTGCCCGCTGTCCGGGTGCGCGTACAGGCTCAGCGCCCGCAGGGCCTCCAGCAGCGCGTCGTTGCCCAGCGCGCAGCCGGCCAGGTCGGCGATGGCGTCGCGGCCGAACAGCTCGCCGGCCAGCGGCGCCAGCCCCAGCGTCGCGCCGGGGCCGCCGGCTTCGAACAGCCCGAAGGTGGAGCGCAACGCCGGCCACAGGTCCGCGTGGCGGTGGTCGGCCAGGTGGCGCCGCTCGCTCAGGCGGCGCAGGCGCTGCAAGCTGTAGAAGCGCTCGTAGACCTCGCGCCGCCGCGCCTCCACGCCGGGCGGGAAGACCAGCCCGCGCTCCTCGATCACCATCAGGAACAGCAACCGGTAGATCAGCCGCAGCAGCTGCTGATGCAGCCCATCGGCCGCCAGCGCGCCGCTCTGCAGGCGCTCGCGCAAGGCCCCGTTGGCCGGGTGCCGGATGAAGCCGTTGGCCAGGCCTTTCAAGGCCTGCTCCACCGCCCGGGACAGGCCGGCGCGGATGCGCGAGCCGGCGTCCAGCGAATCCTGGTGGTAGCGCTCCAGCCAGCACTGCGCCGCCAACTCGCGCCGCAACGGCAACCGGCTGGCGTGCAGCAGCCGCCACAGCAGCGCGAAGTCGGCGAACAGGCCGTCGCCGAAGAGGCGCTCCAGGTCGAACTCCAGGCAGCTCAGCTGGGCCAGCCGCGAGCTGTCGCGCAGCAGCCGCAGCACGCGGCCGTTGCTCACCAGCCCATAAAGCTCCTCACTGCGGTTCAGCACCTCCTGGACCATCGCATGCGCCGACAGGCGCGGCGCGCCGGCGCGCGGCTCGGCCTTGCGGTCCAGCCCGGCCGGGTCGCGCCAGCCCAGCACGTGCACGGCCATGCCGCCGCGGTTCGCCACGCGGTGCGAGACCGGATAGAGCTTGCCGTTCACCTCCATGTGCTTGGCCTGGAATTCGAGCCGCCAGCCGAGCAGGCCCAGCAGCGGCAGCACCCACCACTGGCGCGTCTCGCGGGTGGCGGGACTGTCCGGCGGCAGCGCGACGAGCTTGCGCTGAAACTGGCGCCAGAGCGCCTGCGCCTCGGCCCAGGCGCGGGCGATCTCGTCCTTGAGCCGGCACGCGTCCGGCAGGCCGAAGTCCGCCGGGCGCTGGCCGGGCTGGTCCTCCAGTCGGTCCAGGACCTCGGCCGAGAAGATCGTTCCTTCGATGCGGACGGCGGCGTACGTCACCGCGGCGCCTCCGGCAGCAGCACGTAGACGCCCAGCAGGTCCAGCGGCAATACCGGATGGACGGCCTGCCGCTGGCGTGGGTCCATCAGCGCACTGAAGCGTTCATGGGCCGCCATCAGCCGCTGCGAATGCGCCTGCGCCACCTCGGCAAACGCCTCGTGCAGCCGCTCCAGCGTGCGCAGCTCGTGCGCGAGGAAAGCGGCGCGCGCCTGGGGCGACAGCTCCGACGCGGGCCGGGCCTCCAGCAGCAGGGCCTTGGCCGCAGCATGGTCCAGGAAGCCGCGCTGCGCCGGCGGCCCCTGCCAGCCCCACAGCAGCATCTCCTCGGCCACGAGCTGATGGCCGTGGCGCGTGTCCTCGATGCTGCTTCGGCAGCGCAGCAACAGCAGCGTGGTCTTGGTGTCCACCGCCAGGGTGCGGATCACGGCCGCGCGCGCGGCGCGCGGGCCCTGGCGCTGCAGCGTATTGGCCATCAGCACCTGGCACAGCTGCTCCACGAAAGGATGATTGCGGCCCAGGTACGCGAAAGCCGAGGGCGTCGGCGAATGGAAGCTCACCGGCACTGCGCCGAGCTTCGAGGCACCGGGGAGCGCCTCGCGCAGCGCCGGCGGCAGGTTCGGCGTGGCGATGCGCCAGCCCGGCCCCTGGCGCCGCACCTGCACGCCCAGCAGGTCCGGCAGTGCACGGGTGACGAAGTCTTCCACGGCCCGCGGGTCGCCGATGGCCTCGTCCACCTCGCGCAGGTCGGCCTCGATGTCCTGTGCCTGCAGCGCGTGCTGGGCGAAGGCGCCGCGCGTGGCCTGCTCGCGCTCCACGCAGCCTTGCAGCTCGCGCTCCAGGGCGCCCTGGGCAGCCGCAGCCTGCGCAAAGTCGCGGGCATCGAAGAGCTGCCCCTGCACGCCCTGCCGGGTGCTGAGCTCGCGCTGCGGCGTCAGCAGCAGCGCCTGGGCGATGGTGTCCAGGATGGAGAGGGAATCCTCCGGGAACGGCACGCTGATGCCGGTCGCCTGCTGGATCTCGCGCACCTTGCGCAGCAGCACGTCCAGCACGACGCCGTCGATGGGATTGTCGGCGCCGTAGAGGAGGCAGGTTTTCACCACGGGCGCGGCCTGGCCGAAGCGGTCAACGCGGCCTTCGCGCTGTTCCAGGCGGTTCGGGTTCCACGGCAGGTCGTAGTGCAGCACCGCCGTGAAGTGCTCCTGCAGGTTGATGCCTTCGCTCAGGCAGTCGGTGGCGACCAGCACGCGTTGCCGAGAGCGGCCCATGGCCTCGATGCGCTGGCGGCGCGACTCGTCCGGTAACTCGCTGGTGAGGACCTGCAGGTCCAGCCCCGGCGCTTCCACGCGCAGCAGCGGCGCCAGGTGCTCACCGAGGTACATGGCCGTCGCGACATAGCGGCAGAACACCACGGCGCACTGCGGCGGCGTTTCCCGCAGCCAGGCCGCGAGCTGGCGGGCGGTCGCGAGCAGCTTGCGGTCGTGCGCCGGGCCGGCCAGCGCCTGCAGCGAGTCCGAGAATTCGCGCAGCTGCCGGCGCTGGGGCCCGGACCAGGACACGCGCTCGACCAGCTGCAGCGGCGCGTGGTCGTCCTGCGGGCCGCAACCGCTGTCGGCCACGGGATTGAAGAACAGGTCGTCCTCGTCGATGCCGGGCACCGGTACCAGGCCCTGCTCTTCGGCTTCGCGCCTGGCTAGCCCCGACAGCCGCGCCTGCAGCATCTCGATGCCGGCCGCGGGGCTGGACATCACGCCGCGCAGCAGGCCCAGCGCGGCCCAGTAGCCGAGCCTTTGCCGGGGGCTGCTGCCCTGCGCCGGGGCGATGAGCCGGCGCGAGAAGCCGATGAGCGCCTGGAACAGCCGGCGCAACCCCGGCGCCAGCTCGTAGCGCAGCTCGAAGGCCTCCCGCCGCGGGAACGGCGTGTCCTCCCCGAGCCAGCGCTCCACGTCCGCGCGCTTGCGCTGCACGAAGTGGCGCGCCAGCTCGCGCCTTTGCGCCGGCGGGGCGGTGTGCGGGTCTGCCGTCTCGAAGCCGGGTTTCAGCAGGCCGAGCAAGGACTGAAACTCCTGCGGCTTGCCGCTGTGCGGCGTGGCGGTGAGCAGCAGCAGGTGCTGCGACTTGCGTGCGATGCGGCTGACCAGGTGGTGGCGCTGCTGCTGTGCCGCCGTGGCGCCGGCGGGGCGCGCGCAGGCATGGGCCTCGTCCACGACGATGAATTCCGGGCACTGCTCGATGAACACGTCCCGGCGTGCGTCGGACTTGATGAAGTCGATGCTGATGACCTGGAACGGGTAGTGCTCGTAGACGCTGGTATCGCCGTGGACCTGGCGGTCCAACCGCGCCTGCGTGCTGCCGCGGATGACGACGGCCTCGATGTCGAGCTTGGCCCGGATCTCGGCCTGCCACTGCTCGCACAGGTGCGGCAGGCACAGCACGGCGAAGCGCCGGATGCGCCGGCGCTCCAGCAGCTCGCGCACGATCAACAAGGCCTCCACCGTCTTGCCCACGCCCACGTCGTCGGCAATGAGCAGCCGCACCGGCTCCTGCCGCAGCGCCATGACCAGCGGGACCATCTGGTACGAGCGGGGCCTGAAGGACAGCCGGGCCAGGCAGCGGAAGGGCCCGGCGCCGTTGCGCAGCGCCAGCCGCGCGGCGTCGTGCAGCAGCCGCGCGGTGGCGAAGTCGCCCAGGTCCTCGGCCGCGGGCGGATCGAAGCGCGTGTCGCGGGGCAGCTCGCCGCCCAGCGGCAGGTACAGGCCGGTGACCTCGTCCTCAGAGCCGCCCAGGGGCTTGAGCAGCAGCAGCTCGGGGTCGGCACAGGGCTGCACCACCCAGTCGCGCCCACGCAGGGCCACCAGCCTGCCGGGCGGGTAGGTCGCGGCGCTCACTGCTGGGGGCTGAAGAGGTCGGGGCGCTGCGCCACCTTCGCGGCGAGGTCCTCCGCGACATGCCAGGCCCACACCTCGTCGCCGCGCGCCAGCAGGGTTTCATGCTGCGCCCAGGCGTCTTCCCGCGCGGCCAGGTCTTCGGGCGCGCTGCCGTCGCAGAAGACCCAGGTGCGGGGCTCGAAATGGAAATCCGGCTGCAGGTACAGGCCCGGCACACGCCGCCGTGCCGCATCAGGCAGGCGCAGGCGGTGAGCATGAAGGTGGTCGAGGAAGCGGCGGCTGGCGGCCGAGGCGGAGTCAAGCTGCCCCAACAGCCGCCGGTAGCGGGCCTCGTAGCCCTCTGCCCCCAAGGATTCCTTCCGCACCAGCACACAGCGGCTCAGCCGATTCAGCGCGTCGTTGAGCGGGCATCCGTCGACGCATTCGCCGTCATCCGGGCCCTCGCCGGGGCAGCCCGATGCCGCACGGTCCGAATCACCGGAACGGCACGACGCCCGAGCCTGGCCCGCCATGGACCGCAAGCGCGTTTCGTCCAGCAGGCACGACAGGAGCCCTGCACGGCCGCCTTCCGCCTCATGAAGCAGGATGCCGAGGCTGTCACGCTCCCCCACGATCGCCACGCCCAACTCGCCCGGACCGAGTTGCAAGCACCGCGCGGAAGCCTGCAGCAGCGCGTGCTGCAGTGCGGTGACGTGCTCACGCTGCAAGCCTAGAGACGCCGTGGGTTGGAGCAGGAGCACGTCGGCACGGTATGAGGCCCAGAGCCTGACGCGGCGCTGCAGCCCCGAGGGCGACGCCAGAGGCTGCGGCACGCTCCAGGCGCCACTGTGCAGGTTGAGCACGAAACCTTCATCCTCGCAACCGTGCCACCGGCGGTTGAGCTGTATCAGGCGTGCGCCAGGGATGAGCTTCAGCGTCATCAGCGTGTCGCCGCCGCTCTCCAACCAGGCCTCCTGCGCCAGTGCCATGCCGATCTCATCGACGCTGAAGCAGGTCTGAACCTCGAACCCGGCCGTGCCGGGCTCGTCCACCGGGGCGTGCACGGTGATTTCCTCGGCATGGGCGCCGGCCGCTTCCAGCAGGTCATGCAGGTGCTCGCTGGCACCGGGCTCCGAGAGGCTCGCACCGGAGACGGGACAGGTTTCGCGCTGGCGCTGGTCGCCAAGCAGCAGGCAGCCGGAGGCCCGGCACAGCCTGGCCTCGGCGAGCGCAGCGGCGGGGGCCGGCAGCACGGTTCCGGTGACCCGGTAGCGCCGCCCCTCGTGATGGAAAAGCGCTCGCGGTCCGAGCTCGCGCAGAGCGTCGGCGTGCGGACGTGAGATGAGCTTGCCGGGCCCCTGCGCCGATGACAGGAACACGCGCAACGGATGCCGAGCCTCGCCGTGGCTCGGCAACAAGCCCTCGGCGGCAAGGAATCTTGCGGGATGAAACTCGGGCCACGCCTCCGCATCGCCACAGGCATGGCGCAGCAGCTGAAGTTGACGAGTGCCCTCCTCCTGGCGGCGCTGTTGGCAACGATAGGCCTCGCTGTGCGGGGACAGCAGTTCACTCTGAATCTTGTACGTTGCCAGTTCCAGCGTGCCGCGGACGGCACGGTAGAGAACGCGCCAGCGGTCCAGGGATTGGTCGAGGCGGCTGGGCAAGGCCGCCAGCACGCGCTCGATCCAGTCTTCGGTGCACGCACCGGTGTGGACATGCAGTTGGGGCGGCAACTCGCGCAGGCTGTGCTCGAAGATGGCCTGGAGGCGGTCTCGCAACCGAGGCAAAGGGCGCAGCGCAGCATGCAAGCCGGCGCGTAACGGCAGCGTGGCGCAAGCCTCTTCCACGAAGGCGCTGAGCGCGGGCCGGCCGTGGTCACGCCGTGACCACGCGGGCAAGTCCATTTCCGCGACGGCGAGCGCATACAGATGTGCCTGCAACAGTTCCTGCGGGACCGATGCCGCCAAGGCGACGCTGCCAACGCGAACCAGGACGTGCTCGCACCGCACCTGGAGCCGGCCGATGAGCAGGAGCAGCTCCATGGCCTGCACGCGGCCTCGGACCTCCGGCCCGAAGGCCACGACGCGCAGGCTGCTGCGCAGCTCGGGGCCGGTCCAGCCCATGAGCCACCGATCCAGCGATGCGGCATCGGTCAGCAGCAGCGCAGGTGCGTGCTCGCGCAGGCGATCGTGTGCCGCTTGCGGCTCCTGGCTGGCACAGGCGGCGAAGCTGAAGGGAAAGGGGCTGCCCGCGCTGTCTAGGTGGTTGCGGGCGCAGCAGCCGAGCGCCTGGAGCCGCTCGTCGATCGACGCCTGCGTCGGGCAGACGATCAGCGCGCGCAGGCTGGCACAGGGGCCGCTTGACGGCTGGCAGGCGAGCGTGGCTTCGAGAACGGAACGCAGGTGCGGATCGAGGCCGTGAAAGGAACTGCGGATGTACTTCGAGTCGTCCTCGACCGCCCGCTGGTGCGCCAGCAGGACGTCCATCTTGGGTCCCCTCCTCTGCAGTCCGTATTTGTGACTTTTTATTTCAGAGACCGGGGCCGCCGCGATCAGGGCATGCCCGAGGGCAAGGCAGAAACGACAAAGCCTCCGCGAGGGAGGCTTTGTCTTCGGCATCACTGCCGGTGTTAGGTGGGGTGGCTGATGGGACTCGAACCCACGACGACCAGAATCACAATCTGGGACTCTACCAACTGAGCTACAGCCACCGTCGTTGAAGAACGTGATTGTAATACGAAGTTTTGAACCCGTGCAAGGCCTTCACGCGAATTATTTCGAAGCCGCTTCTTCGGCCGGCACCGCGGCCACGGCTGGGGCCTTGATCTTCACGTCGAAGCGCTTCTTCAGCGCCTCGTAATAGGCACGGCCCTCGGCGGCGGCCCAGGCCTGCGCGTACTGGTCCTGCAGCGCCACGAGCTGCGGCGCATCGGCCTTGGGCGGCTCGACCTTGAGCAGCCGTGCGACCACGTAACCCTGCGGCACGTTGACGCCCACCAGCGCCGGCAGCTTCGAGGCATCGGCGCGCAGTACGGCATCCAGCGCCGCGGGCGCGAGCTCGCCGCGCTCGGCGCGCGACACCGTCACGGCCGCCGGCAACGAGGCCGCAGCGGCATCGCCGCCCTGCTGCAGCTGCGCCAGACGCTTCTCGCCGTCCTTGCGCGCCAGCGCGAGCGCCTGCTCGTTGACCACGCGCTCGCGCACCTGCAGCTGCACCTCTTCGAACGGACGCACGCGCTCAGGCCGGTACTCCGTGACGCGCGCGGAGACGAGCTGGTTCGCGCCGACCTCCACGGCTTCGGTATTGCGCTTGTTGCGCAGCACGTCGTTGGAGAACACGGCCTCCAGCAGCTTGGGCGAGGCCAGCGCACCGGTGGCAGTGGGTGCGGGCGTTCGCTGCACCGTGGCGGTCTGCTTCTTCAGCTTGAGCTTGTCGATGACGGGCTGCAACGAGTCCGATTGCTCGTACACCGTGTTGGTGAACTGCTCGGCGGCCTCGGTGTAGCGGCGCTGCGCCAGCTGCTTCTTCACTTCAGCCTCAATCTCCGGACGCACTGCTTCATACGGCTTCTTCTCGCCGCCGCGCACGGCGTCAAGCCGGATGATGTGGTAACCAAAATCGCTCTCGACCACGTTGCTGATCTCGCCGGGCTTCATGGCGAAGGCTGCGTCCTCGAAAGGCTTGACCATGGCGCCTCGGGCGAAAAAGTCGAGGTCGCCGCCGCGCTGCGCGGAGCCCGGGTCCTGGGACTCCTTCTTCGCCACCTCGGCGAAACTCGCCGGGTTCTTGCGCAGCTCGGCCAGCAGCGCCTCTGCCTTGGCCTTGGCCTTGGCGCGCTCGGCAGCGGGCTGGTCCTTGTCGGAGGCGATGAGGATGTGGCTGGCACGGCGCTGCTCGGCGCTGGTGTACCGCGCGGCGTTCTCGTCGTAGTACTTGCGCAGGTCCTCCTCGCTCACGCTCAGGTCCTGCTGCAGCGCGTCCACGCCCAGCACCACGTACTCGATCACGGCCTGCTCGGGCGCCTTGAACTGCGCCTGGTGGCCATCGTAGTAAGCCTTCAGCTCGGCGTCGGTGGGGTTCGCGCGCGCGGTGTAGTCGGCGGCGTTGAATCGTTGCAGTTGCACCTGGCGCTGCTGCAGCAGCGCGTTGAAGGAGAGCTGGCGCGCCGCGGGCGTGTCCGGCGCCGATTGCGTGATGCCTTCCGTTACCTGGCGCAGCGTCAGGTCGTGGCGCAGCCGCTCGGCGAACTCCGCGGAGCTCATGCCCTGCGCGGCCAGCATCTCGTTGTTGATGCTCCCATCGGGCTTGCGCAGGAAGGCGTACTGCGGATCGCTGATGAAGAGCCGCTGCAGCCGGTCGTCATTGACCGCCAGGTGCTGCTTCTCGGCCGCGGACAACAGCACGCGCTCGCGCACAAGCTGGTCCAGCGTCTCGCGCTTGAACTGCGCAGAGTCCAGCAGCTTGGGATCCACGTTGGGCATCTGGCGGCGCAGCCGCTCGGCCTGCTGCTGGTGCGCCATGTCCCACTGCTGCTGCTTGATGGCATGGCCATCGACTTCCGCCACCGTGGCATTGCCGCCCTCGGTGAAGCTGCTGTAGCCCTGCACACCGAAGAACACGAAGGAAGGAAAGATCAGCAGCACCAGCAGGAACTGCAGCAGTCGGGTGTGGGTGCGAACGAAATCGAACATGGGTTCCTCGACCAGGGTCCTGAGGCTGGGACGCAGCAAAAAAGCCTGGCCCGGATGCAACAAAGGCGAACCTCGGTTCGCCTTTGAAGCCATCTGCTGAGCCGGCCCTTGAGCCGCCGCGGGGTGGTGGGTGCTGAGGGGTTCGAACCCCCGACCTACGCCTTGTAAGGGCGCCGCTCTACCAACTGAGCTAAGCACCCCCGTCGGACCGAAACCGCTAGTGTAACCGCGCCGGCAGCGTCCTCTGGACGCCCTGCTGGCCAAACGCGATTGTCGCGGTGCCCACCGCGGCCAGACTGGCCACGACCGGGTCATTTCAAGAAAAATGCCCGCGGCTGCGGGCATTTTTCAGTATTTGGCTCCCCGACCTGGGCTCGAACCAGGGACCTGCGGATTAACAGTCCGTCGCTCTACCGACTGAGCTATCGGGGATTTGAATCACCGCTTGCACCAAGTGCTGGCGGTTTTTCTTCGGTACTACCTACTAACGAGTCTTCTGTTTGGCTCCCCGACCTGGGCTCGATCCAGGGACCTGCGGATTAACAGTCCGTCGCTCTACCGACTGAGCTATCGGGGAACAGAAGCTGAGATTCTAGCAAGGATTTCAGAGCTGGCAAGCGATTTCATCACTTTTTTTGTCTGACGGCTCCTTGCGGACCGCGCAGGCTCATTGCATGAGCCTGCTGCAACCGGACAACCGGCCCGGCGCCAAGCGGTGCCGGGCGCGGACATCACATGTTGTCGATCATCACTTGGCCGAAGCCCGAGCAGGAAACCTGCGTCGCACCTTCCATCAGGCGTGCGAAGTCATAGGTCACCTTCTTGGACTGGATCGACTTCTCCATGGAACTGATGATCAGGTCGGCCGCCTCGGTCCAGCCCATGTGGCGCAGCATCATCTCGGCCGACAGGATTTCGGAACCGGGGTTCACGTAGTCCTTGCCGGCGTACTTGGGCGCCGTGCCGTGCGTGGCCTCGAAGCAGGCCACCGAGTCGGACAGGTTCGCACCCGGGGCGATGCCGATGCCGCCGACCTGCGCGGCCAGGGCGTCGGAGATGTAG
>JAEYPG010000524.1 GCA_023410975.1 Pseudomonadota bacterium | reverse complement strand
TTGCGGGTCGTCGAACAGGTCCATGCCGCTGCCGTCGGGCAGCTGCAGGTCCAGCAGCACGATGTCGGGCTGCTGCAGCGCCATCTGGCGCCGCGCATCGCGCAGGTTGTGCGCCGTGGCCACGGTGCATTGCTCGGCCGCTATCAGCGCCGCCATCATGCTGGCGGAATCTCGTTCGTCGTCAACGATCAGGACGTGGCTCAACGGTGATCTCCCGGTGTTGTTGTGGGCTGCGGCGCCGCTCGATCCCGGACTCGCCTGCGTCTAGCCACCTTCTCCCGGACCGACGTGCCGCCGCGCTGGCAAGCATTTTGCGTCATGGATTCTGTCTGGCGCCGTGAACCTTCCGGCTCGCGGCACGTCACGAAACTTCAAGGGAGCCGTTCATGAGCACTGCCACGTGCGAAGAAGCCTGGAACCGTTCGAGAAAACGGTCCGAGAGAATCGTCGTCTGGACCTGCGTGAGCATGGTGGCGGTGAACCTGCTGCTGGTCGTGCTGCTCTAACCGAGGCCCCGCCCAAGCCACTCCTGCACGAGTGGCGCACGGTGGAAATACGGCGCGCCGAGGGCGCGCCTCGGAGGCGCCGGGCTCAGAGCCTCCGGCGATAGACGCGCATGACCAGGGCCTCGTCGCTGTTGTATTGGCCGTCACCGACGGGAACCCAGCCGGCGTTCACGAGCAGCTCCATCACCTTGACGGCATCCACGAGCCGCGTCGTCCTGACGATATGCGACACCACGCCTTGCGGATTCTCCAGCCCGATACAGATGTAGCCCGCATCGGGCGTCTCGGGAAGCCGACTCTTCTGCAAGTTCTTCAGCTGGTGGCATAACTCGGCAAAGCTCCACGAGGGCGTGCGCTGGAGCGGCGCGGGGCTGTACTGCATGGTTCCGTTCTTCTGTGTGTTTGATGCCGCAACCACCGCAAGCTTTATGCCGAGCCAGGAAAACCCATGACACTGCCCGCGCCCTGCCTGCGCCGGGACGGCGGGCTCAGGGTGCGGAACCCGGTGTCTGCCACGCCTGGCCGGGGCGCTGGAGCATTGGAATACGCAGCTCGAAGCGCACCTCGCCATCCGCGGCTTCGTACCGCAGCTGCCCGCCATGGCCGCGCACGACCTGGTCCGCGATGAAGAGCCCTAGCCCCATGCCCGACGGATTGCGCACGTTGCGAACCGACTCGCGCTTGAAGGGATCGAACAGGCTGGCGGCGATCTCCGGCGCAATGGGTTCGCCGGGATTGGACACGGCAACCACCGCGGCATCGCCTTCCCGGCGGGCGGCAATGACGATGGGACCGCCGCTGCCATGGTGGCGCGCGTTGCTGAGCAGGTTGGCGATGACCTGGGAGAAGCGGCCGGTGTCCACCTCCACCGGCAACCGCGCCGGCAAGCGGCGCTCGATCACCGTGTCGGGATGGGCCACCACGATTTCCTCGACCAGTTCGTCGATCAGCGGCACCAGGTCCACCGCGCCGAAGCTCATGCCCAGCCCCAGGCCACTCTGCAGGCGGGAGATGTCCAGCACGTCGCTGATGAGCCGCTGCATGCGGTTGGTGGACTTGCGCAGCACCGAGCTCATGCGTTCGCTCGTCCCCACCCGGTCGATGACCTGAGCGGCCATGCTGATCGACTGCAGCGGGTTGCGCAGGTCGTGCCCCAGCACCGCCCAGAGCTGCGAGCGGGCCCGGTCCATGGTCACCACGCGGTCGGCATGGGCGCGGCTGAGGCTGTCCAGCAGCTGGCCGGCGATCTCCAGCTGCGTGTCGTCCCATGGCACGGCCGTGCCGTGCACCGTCTCGCGCCACTCCGAGAAGGAGCCCCGGGGCGTCAGGCGCGGTCCCAGCGGACCGTGTGCGATCACCTTGTCCGGCCGGCCGCCCCAGCGGATGGTCTGCACCTGCTCCAGGCGCAGGCCGACGAGCCAGCCCCGGTCGGCACGGTCATAGCCCAGGGCCAGCACGCCGCAGTACGGAGGCGTGGTGCCGTCCGGCGACGAGGGCAGCTCCTCGGCCCGGGTGATGTGAACCAGGTTGCGATCCCGCAGCGCCAGCTCGGCCACCACGGCCTCGGCCCACTGCGGGTCCACGCGGCCGTGGGTGTGCAGCCGACCGCCTCCCGCGACGATCAGGGCATCGCAGCCCAGATTCTCGGCGACGACGCCGGCTTCCTCAACCAGCACGTCCCTCACCGAGTCGCCCGCGGCGATGCGGGTGGTGATCTCGGTGCGCAGCCAGGCGGCCCGCGCCACCGTCGCTTCCCGGGCCTTCGCGTCGAGCGACTGCACCGTGGAGGCCAGCAGCTGGGCCAGCACGTCGCACGCGAGCCGCACGGCATAAGGCACCTGCAGCGGTGCCATGTGATGGCAGGCGATCATTCCCCACAGGCGGCCGCCCACGACGATGGACACGCTCATGGACGCCTGCACGCCCATGTTGCGCAGGTACTCCACGTGGATGGGCGAGACGCTGCGCAGCACGCTGTGGCTCAGGTCCAGGGGCGCGGAGCCTGACCCGCCGTCCAGGATCGGCACGGGCTGGTAGCCCACGTCGGCAATCAGCCGCAGCGTGTTGAGCACGTACAGCCGGCGCGCCTGGGCGGGGATGTCGCTGGCCGGGTAGCGCCGGCCGAGGTAGGGCTCCAGGTCCTCGCGGCGGGCCTCGGCGACCACGTCGCCGCTGTCGTCATGGCGGAAGCGGTAGCCCATCACCCGGTCAAAACCCGTCATGGCGCGGATCTGCAGCACCGCCTCGTCCAGCAGCCGCTCGATGCTGGGCTGCCGCTTGAGGCTGCCCATGGACCGGTAGGCCTTCTGCGCAAAGGCGGCGCGCTCCTCGGCGCTCTGCGCCCTCAGCTCGAACTCGCACAGCACGCACTGGTTGTGCGCATGCACCACGACGTCGAAGCACTGGCCGTTGCGCTCCATCGTCACCGATCGCAAGCCCACCTCGTCGTCCACGGCGCTGGCTTCCAGCACCTCGCGCACGAGCTCGTGCACCGCCTCCTGCCCGTCCAGGTCGGCCGGACGCAGCCGCTCACCAAAGGCCGGCAGCGGTCCCAGCAGCTCGGCCGCGTTGGCGCTGGCGTGGCTGAGCCGGCCCAGCCGGTCCAGCGCCAGCAGCGCTCCATGAGGCTGAATGGCGCCCGGGATGTGAATGGGTTCGCGGTCGCAGTTGTCCAGCGACACCCCAACACCTCCTGCCGTGGCCTCGGGAACGGGTGGGCGAGAGGGATAGGGCATCTGCTGCAAACCTTCTTCGGTGTAGGGTTTCAAGGCGTTGGAAGACTGCGGAAGCAGCTTCGATGCCAAGCGCCGCACACGGCTATTTTGTACCGTGCTCACGGCCAAGGCTGGACAAACCATCCGGCATCGGAGCAGTTTGCCGAAACAACCCGCGAGCTCGGCACCGCGGCATGGTCGCAGGCGCAACCACTCACGGTGCCGCCAGTGTCCGGCGGGCCACGCCGCCCTCGACGGCACTCACCCCTTTTCAAGCTGCGAGCTCACGAAGCGCCAGACCAGCCGCGAGGCATCGGGGCCTGCCGGGTCGCTGAAACGCTGGCGCGCGTCGCCGCCGCTCCAGGCGTGGCCCAGCCCCTGCACCTCGCACAAGGTGGCCACGGTCCGGCGGCCGCACTTGTAGTCGGTGACCTGCATGGCGTGGCGCTGGCCGCGCCGCACCTCGCGCGGCTTGCACAGCCGCGCGCCGGCGGCCTGCGCCCACAGCTCGGCTGCCGCCGCGGCGTTGCGCGAGGACACCACCGCGTCGGCACTGCCGTGCACCACCAGCAACGGCGGCAGTGCCTCGCAGGCCAGCAGCGCCGGCCCCACCGGTAC
>JAEYPG010000446.1 GCA_023410975.1 Pseudomonadota bacterium | reverse complement strand
GGCGTGGCCGTCGGGGCCGCGGCGACCCGACATCCGGATGCCGGGGCTGTCGCCGCCAGGGCGCCGGCGCCCGAAGAAGGCGCAGCCCCGGCGCCGGCCGACGCGGGCCGGCCGGCAACTGCTGCTGCGGCTGTCACGCTGCACATGCCTGAGGCGCCTGCCGGACCCTCCGGTGCGACGCTGCAGCGCATCCAGGGCGTGCAGTTGCGCGCGGGCGAGAACGCCTCGGCACAGGCGGCGTTGCCCGATGGCGCCAGCCAGGTCGGCGATGCGCGCCAAGCGGTCACGCCGCCGGACGCGGAAGCCCAGGCCCTGGCACAGGCAGAACTGATTGCGCAGGTGCAGGCGGCCCCCAGCCCGGAAATCGTCAAGCTGTGCGAGCGCATCCGCGAGGTGATCCGCAGCAAGCGCCCTCCCGACGAGGCGGCGCTGATGCAGGCCCAGCCCGACAGCACGGCGCTGGAGGCGGGCAGCCAGCTCAATGAAGCCGTCCAGTCCGAGACCGGGAAGGTGCAGGACAGCTACGGGCCGGTGAACCAGCCGCCTGCCGCGCAAGCGCCCGCCCAGGGCAAGGCCCTGCCGCCGCAGCCGGCCGCCGCCGATGCGCCACCGCTCGGTGCCCAGGCCGCCGTCCCCGATCCCGTGCCGCCCGCCAGCGTCTCGCTCCAGCAGGATGCCGCCGACAACCGTGCGAAGGCGCAGCAGGCGGGCATGGAAACACCGGCGGCGCAGCTGGTGCAGAGCGGGCCGCTGGCCGAAGCGCGCGCGGCGCAGGGCGAGCTGGACCAGGCGGCGCAGGAGGAGCCGGCCAAGGTGCTCGCCCGCCAGGCCGAGGCGCTGCAGAAGGCGGAGGCCGACATGGCCGCGCTGCAGGCGCAGGCCCTGTCGTCGCTGACCACCGCGCGCGCGGGCACGGCCAAGGGCCAAGCCGCGCGCCAGGGGGCGATGGTCGGCTCGGAGCAGTCGCAGCGCGAGCGTGCCGGCGCCGAGGCGCGCAAGGTCTTCGAGGACGCGAAGACCCAGGTCAATGCGCTGCTGCAACCGCTGGCCTCCACCGCCATGGCGCAGTGGGACGCCGCCAAGGAGCTGCTGGCGACCCGCTTCAAAGCCGACCTGAAGCTTGTGCAGGACCGCGTGGAGGACCGGCACTCGGGCGCGGGCGGCTTCGTCGTCGGGGTCTGGGACGCCGTGACGGGCCTGCCCAACTGGGCGACGAAGGCCTACGACGAAGCGGAACGCAACTTCGGCGACGGCGTGATCAAGAAGCTCACCGAGATCTCCGCGCACGTGAACTCGGTGATCGCGGCCTGCGATCTGATCATCCGCAACGCGCGCGAGCGCATCGGGAAGATCTTTGCCGACCTGCCCGCGTCGCTGCAGGCCTGGGCGGCCGGGGAGCGTGCCGCGTTCGACGGCCAGCTCGACCGGCTGCACGGCGAGGTGATGGCCGCGCGCGACAACTTCAACAAGAACCTGGTCGAGCGCTCCAGCCAGGCCGTGGACGAGGTGCGCGCCGAGGCGGCGGCGCTGCGCCAGAAGGCCGCGGGGCTGGTAGGGCGCATCGTGGCCGCCGTCAACCGCTTCGCCGAGGACCCGGTCAAGTTCATCGTCGAGGGGCTGCTGGAGCAGCTGAGCATTCCGCCCGCGTCGTTCTGGGCCGTGGTGGCGCGCATCAAGCAGGTGGTCAAGGACATCGCCGACGACCCGTTGCGCTTCGCCAACAACCTGCTGGAGGGTCTGGCCAAGGGTTTCGGCCAGTTCTTCGACAACGTGCTGCAGCACCTGCTCAAGGGCTTCGTCGGCTGGCTCACCGGCGGACTGGCCGGTGTGGGTGTGCAGCTGCCCAAGGACGCGACGCTCAAGAGCCTGATCACGTTCTTCCTGCAGCTGATGGGCATCACCTGGCCGCGCATCCGCAAGCTCCTGGCGCGGCATGTGGGCGAGAAGAACGTCGCCCTGCTGGAGAAGGTCTACTCGTTGCTCTCCTTCCTGATCGAGAAGGGCCCCGAGGGGATCTACGAGATGGTCAAGGAGAAGCTCGATCCGCAGGCCATCGTGGACCAGGTGGTGCAGCTGGCGGTGGACTTCATGATTTCCGCGGTGATCAAGGCGGCCACGCCGCGGATCATCGGGCTGTTCAACCCCGCCGGTGCAATCCTGCAGGCACTGGAGGCCATCTACCGGGTGCTCAAGTGGCTCTTCGAGAACGCTGCCAAGCTGTTCACGCTGGTCGAGACGGTGGTGAACGGCGTGCGCGACATCCTAGCCGGCAGCATCGGAGGCTTTGCCAACGCCTGCGAAAAGGCGCTGGCCCTGCTGATCGGGCCGGTAATCGGCTTCATCGCGGACTACCTCGGCTTCGGCGACCTGCCCCAGAAGATCGCCAAGCGCATCGAAAGCTTCCAGGAGATGGTGCTGGCGCTGATCGAGCGGGCGCTGGTGTTCCTGATCGAGCGGGGCAAGGCGCTGCTGACGGCGATGGGTATTGGGAAAAAGAACGATGACAAAAAGAGTGACAAGTTTGATGGCGAGATTGGGCGCAAGTTCAAGTGGAAGGCTGGAGACGAATTCCATGAGCTATGGATATCGCCCGGCACAGACTCCTTGACAGCAATGATGGCCAGCGAAACTGCCGGCTCAGTCGAAGAAAAATTATTAGATTATGAGAAGAAAATTTCGACCCTAAAAGGGTCCGGCTCCAAGAAACGTAGAGCTCATGCAGAGGCCGCTCTTGCCAGCGCACGGCAGACTATTAGTGAGTTGAATGCCCAGATCAAGGCCATGGCCGGTAGTGCAAGGGACGACGGTCAGGGGCGGCAATCCATTGCGCAAGAAGACGAAAAGATAGAGTCTCTTGAAAGTAAAATATGGCCGCAGTTACAAATAATACAAATAGCGCTAGGCATTATACCGCTGCCATCTACCAAGATCGTCGGCTCGGGTGAAAAGGCATCCGCCGTGGTTGCTTCTCCTCTGTCTAAGAAAGGCTCAGGTGGTAGCCGACCCTATGGAAAGCTCAAAGGCTGGGATCATGTGATGGCAATAGATTCCCAACTCCTGAATGCAGAGAGAGATGTATGGGGAGTGGCTTATTGGGTTGCGGCACATTTGGTTAGTGAGAAGTTTCATGGTCCTGGGGCTCCCTGGAATACCGTGCCAGCGCGGAAGGTGGATAATAAGGCCATGGAGATTGGTGTGGAGAACGACACCAAGAAGAGACTGGAGGATGAGGAGGTTCTGTACTATCGCGCTTCTGTTGAATACTATTCTGAAAGCAAAATATTGGAAGACTTTCCTCGTCTGATTATCATTGAGCGTGCCTCAATGCTGTTCGAGGATGGAAGTTGGGTCTTGGGGGATGCAATTAATCCCGTCTTCGTTTTGGAATTGAAAAAGCCACCGCTGGAATCAAAGCGCACCATCGAGATCAACGACATGAATCGAGCTGGACTGATCAAGCTCGGACTGGATGTCAGGTTCGCAATGGCTGTTGACGAAGAAAAGTATGAAAATGGAGCATTTTCGGGTATTTCAGATTTCATCGCCAGAATGAAAGGTTTATATGCTCTCAGACGCTCTTCGATGCTATATGATGCAAAATATTGGCCCAAGCTGCAATCTTTACTGATCAAAAATGTGACTATCAACGGGGAATCAATGAAATGAAAGATGCGACAACATTGGATGCTGCCATGGATTTGATTCGTAGTGCTGCATCAAAGATGAAGCAGGATGTTCGCTTCTATGTCGACTTTGAAGAGTATCCCGCGCTTGATGAAGACGGCATTTGTGCCATGGAGGAGTGGCTTCAAGAGCAGCCGGGAATGGCTCAGCAGGTTATTCCCGGCGAGCTTAAGGCCCTTTATCGTTCGACGGGTGGTCTTCGTTTTGTATGGAGATACAAGGAAACTCAGCCAGCGACCGTTGGTTCTATCGGCATTACTGATTTGATGTCGCTTTATCAAGGGGATGATGAACGCGAAAAATCTGTTTCAAAGCTGCATTCAGAGCCTAGGATATTTGATGTAATTGATCAATACAGAACGGTATTGTTGAGTTTTCCTATGAAGATGGGTGACTCTGTGGGATTGTATCATTTAGACAAGATGGCGCGTAAGAGATGCAAGGTTAATTTAACTGTCGATCAGTATTTGGTGGAAGCCTCGAAGGTGTTAGCTCGCTACGGTTGGCAACGATGCTTTACAGGCGATCGTTCGCTGGATGAATTCGAGGCCATGAGAGAAGAAATAGGTCATTTGGCTATTGATAGATAGCATCGTCGTATTTTTTGTCAGATATGGATAAATTCTCAACGCTCTGGTTCACGGACGACCGCCGGCGCTGGTTTCTGCTCCCCTCGGGGCCGCCTTGCGCGTCGGGCAGCCTGGCGGTGTACAGCCTGGATGGGCGCTGCGCAGGCGTGGACCCTGAATGGGCCGTTCCCTTCGAGATCGGCGAAGCGCAGGCTCGAAGCGTGGCGCATGCCCAGCTGGGCGACGCGCTGGGTGAGCTCAGGGCCCGCATCGACGAGGGCCTGGACAGCCTGCGGCAACGGGCCTCCGAAACGAACACGGCCCCGCTGCCCACGGCACGGGGCGCCGTCACCGCGGACGCCCTGCCTGCCTTGTGTGCTTTCGTGGCGGCGCTGCCCGGCGTGATCCGGCAGAGTCTGTCAGGCGACCATGAGCGTGGGGCCATGGCGCGTGCAACCATGGTCGCGCTGCAGCAACGTCTCCAGGCGGCCGGTATCGGCGTGGATGACCGTGCGCCGCAGTTCGTCGACCGGCTCGTGCAGCTGCGCGAGGGCAGCGCCCCTGCGGACAGCCGGCCGTCCGGCGACCGCGATGACAACGCGCCGCCCCCGAAGCAGCCCACCGACCCATAGCGCTGAAGGGCGCCTACCTGTCCAGAGCCAGTCCGTACAGGTGCATCTTGCGGTAGAGCGTCATGCGTGAGCAGCGCAGGCGACTGGCGGCCTGGCTCTTGTTCCAGTTCGTGGCGGTCAGCGCGGCCAGCAGCCGCTCGCGCTCGGAAGCCGGCGCCGAAACCGCGACCGCAAGCTGACGCATCACGACGGGCGGCACGTCCACGATGCCGGTGGTTTCGGGGGCCAGGTTCACCATCATCGCCTCCACCACGTTGCGCAGCTCGCGCACGTTGCCCGGCCAGTCGTGCGCGCACAGCGTGTCCATCGAACGCGGCGTCAAGCCACGCACGCGGCGGCCAAGCTCGCGGTTGAAGCGGTGAATGTAGTGGGCCACCAGCAGCGGGATATCCTCGCGGCGCTCGCGCAATGCGGGCAGGTCCACGCGCAGCACGTTGAGGCGGTAGTACAGGTCGCGCCGGAAGGTGCCCGCTTCGACGGCGCGCTCCAGATTCTGGTTGGTCGCCGCGACGATGCGCACGTCGAGCTGGATGCCGCGGGTGCCGCCAACGCGAAACACGGTCTTGCTCTCCAGAACGCGCAGCAGCTTGGCCTGCACCGACAGGCTGACCTCGCCGATCTCGTCCAGAAAGACGGTGCCGCCCTGGGCCGCGCCGAGCTTGCCCCGCTGTGCGCAAGCCGCGCCCGTGAAGGCCCCGCGCTCGTGGCCGAAGAGCTCGCTTTCGAGCAACGCATCCGGGATGGCCGCGGTGTTGAGGCAGACAAAGGGGCGCTCGGCACGCGTGCCGTTCAAGTGGATGAGCTCCGCGGCCAGCTCCTTGCCGGTGCCGGTCTCGCCCACGATCAAGACGTTGCTCGGCACGGTCGCGACTCGGGCCAGTTGGGAGCGCAACTCGGACGTCGCCTCGCTGGTGCCGATGAGGCGCTCGCCGCCCTGGAGCGGTGCGCTCGGCGCTGACGTGTCGCGCATCGGCAGCAAGATGCGCACCGCATCAAGCAGCCCTTCATCAGGGAAGGAGGTCTTCACGATGCGCTCGGCCCCCGCGTGGCACGCGTGGATCGCCGCGGCCTCGCTGATGAGGCCGGTCATGAACACGAAACGGGCACCGCAGCACGCGCGGTGCAAGCGCTCCATCTCCACCAACGCGGCGTCCGGATCGCTCTCGGTTGCGACGACAACCACATCCGGCCGCAAGGTGTCCATAAGACTGCGCGCATGCGGCGCCGAAGTCAGGCGCACCGTGGCATCTAAGGGGGCCAGCACGCGCGCTACACCACACCCTATTGCCTGCGCGGCTACGACAAGCACGCACCAGCGCCGCACGGGCGGCGCGCCGGCCCCCAAGGTCCGCACCGATAACGGTTCCACGAGTCCATCGACAGCGCCGTCCAGAGGCTGGACACAAGAAGCGTTTGTCTTCATGACCTCCGCCCATTGTCGAAAGCGTGGGCACGTGCCTATGCCGTACTCACGCCTGAACGGCCATGCGAATCTTCAGCAGCCAATGCTGCGTCGCAATAAGCCCCCATATTGGAATTCCGAGGCGGCGACCGCAGACATCGAACCGTGTAACAGCGAGAAAATTCCAATTGATCTCGCGTGTTGGTCGTCCACGAGAGCAGGGGTGTTATGGGTCGACGCTCCTAGGATCAATATCCTAATGGTTCTGTTCCTATTCGCATGCGCAAGTTACTTTAGTCATGAGCTTGGTTTTCATGGCACCCCTGAGTAGAGCCAGATCCATCGCGACGGGCTCGATCAAGTGTACGGCTTTGGCGCGTTACACCAGTTGCTCTCGATGGTTTGCCTCGCTCGTATTTAAAATTTTGTATTATCTGGCCACGTCACGAGCAATTTAACCTCTCCTCCCAATAGACGTCACCTGCTCTTCGTTGGAAGTATCCGCACAAGGGGGGTGCACGCGATTTAACATAAGAGTCGATGCAGTATCTTTCCAGGAAATTCAAAGGAACTCGAATTAATGCTGACTCAGCATTCAATTGAATTAAGATAGCAAACACGGGGAAGCCATTAGATTTCACCCCGCGAGGAACTAATTACCTGGAAATTTCGACACCCCCGGAACTACCCAGCCTCGCAGGCGATGCGGTATGTCCTAGCACATCTTGGTTGACTGCAGCGGCGCTAAGTAAGCTGGCCTTTGCAGCCGATTCTCTGTATCGCATTCCCACCAGGTGGCACGCATGCTTGTACCAACGGCGCGCTGTTGCGAGACGTCAAGCTTGGTGTCAGTAACGCCAGGCAGCATGGTCTGGGTATCAGCAGGATATTGAAGCGGTACGGGAGATTTGCAGTTGACTCCATTCGGCGCTCGCGTGTTGGATCCGCACACGCTACTGTTTTCGCTGGGAGTGCTCGGCTTCTTGATGACGCTGGTGTTCTTGAGCTTTGCGCGCACCCTGCCCGAGCAGCGGGCTGGACTGGTGGCATGGAGTAAGGCCATGGGGGCAGTTGGAGCGGCGTTCACGCTTTATTTCTTCCGCGGCCATGCGCCGTTGCTGATCACGTTCGTGTTGGCCAACGCGCTGGTCTTTGGTCTTCCTCATTGGGGCTATCAGGCATATGCCCTGTTGTTGGATGTTCCCCCGCAGCGCGGTTGGACCGTGGGCCTGTCAGCGTTTGGAATGAGCGGGGTGCTGATCTCATACGGCCTGGGCTCGCCGCACCCGGTGGCGTTCTTCACCATCTCCCTGGCGTTCTCGGCGCTGCTGGCCATGACGGCTTGGCTGCTGCTGCGCGGCCTGCAGAAGCGGCACTCCAGCGCAATGGCGGCGGCGATGGTTGCCTACGCGCTGTTGTCTGTCGGATTTGCCATTCGCGTGCTGCATGGCCTTGTGAACGGCGTTGATCATCTTGTGACACAGAAGCTGTCGCTGGCCTTCACGCTGGTGCCCGGGGCAGTGTTAATCGCGGTGTGTTCGATTTGCTTCTTGTCCATGGCCCACGAGCTTCATATGGCCAAGAGCATCGACACCCTGGCGGGACAGCTCCGCGCGCAGCAAGGCCTTGTCGCCCAGCGTTCTGCAGAACTGTCGGCTGCCAACGCGGCACTGGTCGAGCGGGCCCGGATCATTGCTGACCTGTATGACGAGGCGCCCTGCGGTTATGTGTCGCTGGCTGGGGACGGCACGGTCTTGGAGGTCAATCAGACCCTGCTCGGGATGCTGGGCAACAACCGCAAGGAGTTCGTCGGTCGCGACCTTCGCACATTCCTCGCACCTGCCAGCCGCCAGCGGTTCATCGACTGCCTCACCGCAGTCATGCGCATGGGAAGGGTGATGGACCGGGAACTGGATTTCATGTTCGAAGACGGCAGCACCATGCCAATGCTGCTGAGCATGGTGGCTGCTCCCGGGGTTGAATCCAACACCACCTCGGTGCGCGCCACCTTGGTAGACAACAGCGAGCGCAAGGCCCGCGAACAGCAAACGCAAGCCCTGCAGCAAGAGTTGCAG
>JAEYPG010000403.1 GCA_023410975.1 Pseudomonadota bacterium | reverse complement strand
ATCTGTCTCATGCTCTTGTCTCCTTGGGTTCTTGTGTGGGCGAGGTGCCTCAGCCGAGGTCGCCGCCACCCACCGGCAGGGTCACGCCGGTGATGTAGGAGGCCTCGTCCGAGGCCAGGAACAGGATCGCGCCGACCTGCTCCTCGATGGTTCCGTAGCGCTTCATCAGGCTGGAAGAGACGGTCTGGTCCACGATCTGCTGGTACCAGCCCTTCTCCTGCTCGGTCGGCTGCTCGGTGTTGCGCGGGATGCGCCGCGGCGGCGCCTCGGTGCCGCCGGGCGCGGTGGCGTTCACGCGCACGCCGCGCTGCGCGTTCTCGAAGGCCAGGCAGGCCGTGAGCGCGTTGACGCCGCCCTTGGCCGCGCCGTAGGGCACGCGGTTCACGCCGCGCGTGGCGATGGAGGAAACGTTGACGATGGAACCACTGCCCTGCTCCAACATGATGGGCAGCGCGGCGTGGCAGCACCACAGCGTGGGGAACAGCGAGCGCCGCACCTCAGCCTCGATCTCGTGCTCGCGGTAGTGCTCGTAGGGCTTGGCCCAGATGGTGCCGCCGACGTTGTTGACGAGGATGTCCAGCCGGCCGAAGCGGCGCAGGGCCTGGCCCATCACGCCTTCGGCGTCAGCGTTGCGCTCCAGGTCGGCGGTGAGCGTGAGCAGCCGCTCGGCGGCGCCGGGCAGCTCGCGCAGCTCGTGGACCAGCTCGGAGCGGTCCACGGCCGCCACGAGGCCGCCCTCTTCCAGCATCCGCTCGACGACGCGCCGGCCGATGCCCTGCGCCGCGCCGGTGACGACGGCAACCTTGTTTTCGAAGCGTGGTTTCATGGTGTTCAGGCAGAAAAAAGGCCCGCGGCCAGGCCGCCGGCCGGGGCCAAGAGGAGACGACTTCAGGCGCTGGCCGCGAACTTCTCGTAATAGAAGTTGGCCGGCTGGATGCCGCGCTCGCGGATGAAGGCGCTCACCGCCTCCACCATCGGCGGCGGGCCGCAGAGGTAGATGTCCACCTCGCCGTCGTGCAGGTGCGCCGGCTCGATGTGCTGCGTCACGTAGCCCTTCTTCGGGTAGCTGCTGCTGTCGCTGGCCACGCAGGCGGTGAACGTGAAGTTGGGAATGCGCGCCGCGAACTCCTCCAGCTTCTCCATCTCCACCAGGTCGGCGTCGTGCGTCACGCCGTAGATCAAGTGCAGCGGAAACGCGCTGCCCTCGGCGGCGATCTTCTCCAGCATCGCCGTGAAGGGCGCCAGGCCGGTGCCGCCGGCCAGCAGCAGCAAGGGCCGCTTGATGTCGCGCAGGTAGAAGCTCCCGAGCGGACCGGTGAGCGTCATGCGGTCGCCCGCCTTGGCCAGGCCGGTGAGGAAGCTGCTCATCAACCCGCCGGGCACGTTGCGAATCAGGAACGACACCTCGCCGTCGCGCGGCAGCGAGCTGAACGAGTAGGCGCGCGTCTGCGTGCTGCCGGGCACCTGCAGGTTCACGTACTGCCCCGGCAGGAAGGCCAGCTTGTTGAGCGACTCGTCCTTGATGGACAGCGCAATGGTGCTGGGCGAGAGCTGGCGCACGTTGCTGATGGCCGCGTCGAAGGAGGCCTGCTGCGTGCGGCACACGGCCGACGACGCGGGCACGCGCACCACGCAGTCGCTCTTCGCGCGCATCTGGCAGGTCAGCACGAAGCCCTGCGCGGCCTCGTCCTCGCTCAGGGCGTCCTCGATGTAGTCGCCCATCTCGTACTTGCCGGCCTCGGCAAAGCACTTGCAGGTGCCGCAGGCGCCGTCGCGGCAGTCCAGCGGCACGTTGACGCCCTGGCGGTAGGCGGCGTCGGCCACGGTCTCGGTGGCGGTGGCGTCGATGAAGCGGGTGACACCGTCCTCGAACTGAAGGGCAATCTGGTGGTGCATGGCAATACTCCTCTGCAGCGCCGAGGCTCTGTGGCAACCCGCGCAGCAATTCGTCTACTTTTCCGTTCGCCCCGAGCTTGTCGAGGGGCTTGCCGGACTGGTGCTCGGCAGGGCTTCGCCAAGCTCGGCCCGAACGGAGATGGGCAGGCGGCTCAGATGTGATAGACGTCGACGACGTGGTGGATGTAGTCGTTCTTCAGCACCACGACCTTGCGCCGGATGAGCGGCTGGCCGCTGGTGAGGTCCAGCAGGTAGCGGCTGGTGCCGAAGTAGCTGTCCGTCGTGTGGTAGCGGTAGCTCAGCGTGTGCCAGTTGAAGCGGACTTCCACCTGTTCGCCCTGCTGCGACACGATCTCCACGTTGTGGATGTTGTGCCCCGTGCGCGGCTCGGGCGTGCTGGCCGCCGAGCGCTCGGTCTTGATGCGGAAGACGCGGTCTTCCAGGCCGCCGCGGTTGGGGTAGTAGATCAGCGAGATCTCGCGCTGCGGGTCGCGCGTGAGCTCGTCGTCGTCATCCCACGCCGGCATCCAGAACTCGGCATCGGGGTGGTAGCAGGCCAGCCACTCGTCCCACTGGCGGTCGTCCAGCAGGCGGGCTTCGCGGTACAGGAAGGCCTGGACCTGTTCGATGGTCATCATGGTCGGGGTCTCCTTCAGGCGTGGTCGTGGCCGCAGGCGTGGTCACCGGCGCAAGCCTCGCGGGGGCCGGCCTGCTGCTCGGCCTCGATGGCGCGCTGCATGGTCTGCAGCCAGTAGCGGTGCTGCTCGGTATAGAGGCCCTCGTCCTCGGTCTTCACGCCGGAGAGCGTGGGGTTGAGGCCGATCTGCTTGGCGGCCTCGTCGGGCCCTTCCACCCAGTGCGTGGCGCCGCGGCACATGTCGTTCCACTCCAGCGCGATGCCGGCGTAGCCCTGCTGGCAGGCGCGGAACTCCTCCAGGTCATCCGGCGTGGCCATGCCCGTGGCGTTGAAGAAGTCCTCGTACTGGCGGATGCGGCGCGCGCGCGCCTCGGCCGACTCGCCCTTGGGGGCGATGCAGTAGATGGTGACCTCGGTCTTGTCCACCGCGATGGGGCGCAGCACGCGGATCTGCGAGCTGAACTGGTCCATCAGGTAGACGTTCGGGTACAGGCACAGGTTGCGCGAGTGGCCGATCATCCAGTCGGCCTTGGCCTGGCCATGCTGCGCCACGAGCTGGTCGCGGATCGGGTAGGCCGGGCGGTCTTCGGGGTTGCCCCACTTGGTCCACAGCAGCATGTGGCCGTGCTCGAAGGCATAGAAGCCGCCGCCCTGCTTGGCCCAGCTGCCGGCGTCCATGGCCTTGATGTTGTCGCCCGCGGCGGCCAGCTTGCGCTGGTTGGTGGTGGCGGCGTAGTTCCAGTGCACCGAGCTCACGTGGTAGCCGTCGGCGCCGTTCTCGGCCTGCAGCTTCCAGTTGCCGTCGAAGGTGTAGGTCGAGGAGCCGCGCAGCACCTCCAGCCCCTCGGGGGACTGGTCCACGATCATGTCGATGATCTTGGTGGACTCGCCCAGGAACTCGGTGAGCGGCGGCACGTCGGGGTTGAGGCTGCCGAAGAGGAAGCCGCGGTAGCTCTCGAAGCGCGGCACCTTCTTCAGGTCGTGGCAGCCGTCCTTGTTGAAGGACTCGGGGTAGCCCGCGCCGTTGCCGTCCTTCACCTTGAGCAGCTTGCCGCTGTTGTTGAAGGTCCAGCCGTGGAAGGTGCAGGTGAAGCTGGCCTTGTTGCCCTTCTTGTGGCGGCACAGCGTGGCGCCGCGGTGCGAGCAGGCGTTGATGATGGCGTTGAGCTCGCCCTGCTTGTTGCGCGTGATGACGATGGGCTGGCGGCCGATGGTCGTCGTGAAGTAGTCGTTGACGTTGGCAATCTGGCTTTCGTGGGCCAGGTAGATCCAGTTGCCTTCGAAGATGTGCTTCATCTCCAGGTCGAACAGCGCTTCGTCGGTGAAGGCGCTGCGGTGCAGCTTGTAGACGTGCCGGTCCTTGTCCTCGACCAGCATGCCGGCCAGGCGCTGCTGGACGCCGGCGAGGGATGCGGAAGTGCTCATGTCTGTCTCCATGCCCCGTGTGGCGGGCGATGTTGGGCAAGGCTCCGCCCAGCCGGGGCCTGAGGCGGCCCCGGAGGACGGGCTGTTTTCAGTGGGAGGCGGGGGTGCGCGTCAGGCGGCGGCGCGCGGACGGGCGAAGTCGGTGCCCGGCACGCTGGACTGCTCTGCGTGCAGCGTGAAGTCGAAGCGGATCTCGTGGAAGGGCTTGTCCACGCCCAGCGCCTGCATCGCGGCGGCGTCGTTGTTGGTGTGGATCGGCGGCACCAGGCCCTGCCGCGTGCCGAAGGCGAAGTCGTCCCACAGGTGCGGATCGTTCTCCAGATTGATCTGCGTGGTCAGCTTGCGGTGGCCGGGCGCGGAAACGAAGAAGTGGATGTGCGCCGGACGGTGGCCGTGGCGGCCGAGCTGCTGCAGCAGGCGGTCGGTGGCGCCGCCCGGGGGCACGCTGTAGCCCACCGGCAGGATGCTGCGGAACTTGTAGCGGCCCTGCGCGTCGGTCACGATGGTGCGGCGCAGGTTGAAGTCGCTCTGGCTCTTGTCGAAGTACGAGTAGTTGCCCAGGTGGTTGGCGTGCCACACCTCGACCTTGGCGCCCGCGACAGGCTTGCCGTCGGTGCCGCGCACCACGCCCTGCATCACCACCACCTCGCCCGGCGTCTGGCCGTCGTCCAGGCGCGCCTCGCCCTGCGCCACCGGCGCGCCGGCCACGTACAGCGGACCCTCGATCGTGCGCGGCGTGCCGCCCTTGAGGCCGGCGCGGGCCTCGGCCTCGTCCATGCGCAGGTCCAGGAAGTGCTCCAGGCCGGTGCCCGGCACAACCAGGCCCAGCTCGCCGCTGCGGCCCGCGTCGGCCAGGTAGTTCAGGCCGGCCCAGAACTCCTCGGGCGTGACGTCCAGCTCCTCGATCGCGAGCATCAGGTCGCGCAGCAGTCGGCCGACGACGGCCTTGACGCGGGGATTGCCCTCGCTGACGACGCCGGTGGTCTCGAAACGGGTCACCAGTTGGTCGATGGTCTTCTTGTCCATGAGTGTCTCCTTCGGTGGTGCAACAGTGGGAAAAGGAAGCGCCGCTTCGGCGCCCGTCCTCGCGGACGGAAGATGGTTGAGGGCTCAGCAGTCGCGGCGCAGGCGCGCGACCTTCTCCTCGTCGATGGCCACGCCCAGCCCGGGCGCGGTGGGGATCTGCAGCGAGAAGTCGCGGTAGGCCAGCGGCTCGCGCAGGATTTCCTCGGTCAGCAGCAGCGGGCCGAACAGCTCGGTGCCCCAGGCCAGCTCGTGGAAGGTGCAGAAGAGCTGCGCCGAGGCCATGGTGCCCACGGGGCCTTCGAGCATCGTGCCGCCGTAGAGGTCGATGTTGGCGGCCTTGGCGATGGCCGCGACCTGGGCCGCGCCGTGCAGGCCGCCGGCCTGGTTGATCTTGATGGCGAAGATGTCGGCCGCCTGCGCCCGTGCCACCTCGAAGGCGTCGCGCGGTCCGTGCAGCGCCTCATCGGCCATGACCGGGATGATGTTGGCCTGCGTCAGCCGCTGCAGCCCGGTCTTGTCGTGGGCCGCGATGGGCTGCTCGACCATGTCGATGCCCGCGTCGGCCAGCATCTGCATGCCTTCGAGCGCCTGCGACACCGACCAGGCCTGGTTGGCGTCGATGCGCACGCTGGCCATGTCGCCCAGGGCGCGCTTGATGGCGGCCACGTGCGCCACGTCGTCCTTCACCGGGCGCAGGCCGATCTTGAGCTTAAAGATGTTGTGGCGGCGGATCTCCAGCACCCGCTCGGCCTCGGCGATGTCGCGCCGCGTGTCGCCGCTGGCCAGGGTCCAGGCCACGGGGATGCTGTCGCGCACCCGGCCGCCGAAGAGCTCGCTCAGCGGCACGCCCAGGCGCTTGGCCTGGCCGTCGTAGAGGGCGGTCTCCAGCGCGCACTTGGCAAAGCGGTTGCCCTGGATGCGCTCGGCCACGGCAGCCATCAGCCGCGCCACGCCGCGCGGGTCCTGGCCCACCAGCATCGGCGCGATGTAGGTGTCGACGTTGGTCTTGATGCTCTCGGGGCTTTCCTCGCCGTAGGCCAGGCCGCCGATGGTGGTGCCCTCACCCCAGCCGACGATGCCGTCGCTGGACTCGATGCGCACCAGCACCAGCGTCTGGTGGTTCATCGTCGCCACCGACAGCTTGTGCGGCCGGATGGTGGGCACGTCCACCAGCAGGGTTTCGACCGCGAGGATCTTCAGTTCAGAGCTCATCTGCACAGCTTTTTGGGGAGGCGGCTCCGGCGCCTTTTCACAGCGCCGCAGCCGGCCATTTCAAAAATGCGGATATTCAGATCCGCCCGGTTTCAGGCCGAACACCGCCCTTGCCGGCATTTCCGAGAATTGCCGGTGGGTATTGATGTGTGCCTTGGATGGGATGAATCTTAGGAATCGGCCGGCACGAAGTCCAAGACGCTTTTAGACTGCTTCAATACTTAAAAGGCATGCAATGGAACTGCGTCACCTGCGCTATTTCGTGGCCGTCGCCGACGAGCAGAGCTTCACGCGCGCGGCGGAACGGCTGCACATCTCGCAGCCGCCGCTGAGCCGGCAGATCCAGGACCTGGAAGAGGAGTTGGGCACGCCGCTGTTCGAGCGCGGCTCGCGCCCGCTCAAGCTGACCGAGGCGGGCCGCTTCTTCTACGGCCATGCCACACGGCTGCTGGAGCAGGCAGCGCAGGCCGCCCGGGCCACGCGGCGCGTGGCGCGCATGGAGCGGCGGCTGGTGATCGGCTTCGTGGGCTCGACCATGTACGGCGCCATGCCGCGGCTGGTGCGGCTGTTCCGCGCCGAGAGGCCGCAGACGGAGTTGTCGCTGGTGGAGATGTCGACGCTGGACCAGATCGAGGCCCTGAAAGCGGGCCGCATCGACGTGGGTTTCGGGCGCATTCGCCGGGATGACCCGACCGTCAAGCGCGAGGTGCTGCGCGAGGAACGGCTGGTTGCCGCCATACCCATAGAGCATGCTTTGGCAATTCCAGACAAACCGATCATTCTCGCTGCTTTGTCAAACGAAGATATTCTGGTTTACCCCAAAACTCCGCGGCCCAGTTATGCCGACCAGGTGCTGACGTTATTTAGGGACCAGGGCCTGGAACCCGGCGCGGTGCACGAGGTGCAGGAGATCCAGACCGCGCTGGGCCTGGTGGCCGCTGGCATGGGCATTTGCGTGGTGCCCACGGGCGTGAGCCGGCTGCGGCCGGACGAGGTGGTGTACCGCCCCTTGAGCGACCCGCAGGCGGTGTCGCCGATCGTCATGAGCACGCGGCTGCACGACCAGAACGAGGACTTGGTGCTGCTGCGGGCGCTGATCGACCGCATCTACCAGGAGCATGCCGCGGCGCGGCGGCGCGCCGAGGCGGCGGGCGGGGAGGTCAGCGGCTGACGCTGCCGGCGTCCGTGACGGGGCTGGTTGCGGACGCAGCGGGCGCGGCCGGGCGCTTCCAGCCCAGCAC
>JAEYPG010000675.1 GCA_023410975.1 Pseudomonadota bacterium | reverse complement strand
CGTCAGTGAAAGTTCACCGTTCGCCCTGAGCTTGTCGAAGGGCCTGTTGGCCGGTTGTGCCAGGGGCTTCGACAGGGCCTGTCCTGAGCTTGTCGAAGGGCTCAGCCCGAACGGGTTTTCTTTCAGTACCAATGAAGAACTGGAATGAAACCCCGGCTGGCGTGGAAGGGCCGATTTCAGGCCACGGTCTCTGTGCTCGGCAGCGGCAAGGCCGGCGGCCGCCGCAGCGTCCGGTCGATGGCGCGCGCCAGTTCGGCGCGCTCCAGCGGCTTGTGCACGACGAGCGCCACCCCGACGGCTTCGACGCTCGCATCGAAACCCGGCCCGCCGAAGCCGCTGATGATCAGCACCGGCAGCTCCGGGCGCCGCTGGCGCAGCTTGCGGGCCAGCTCCGTGCCGGTGAGCTGCGGCATGACCTGGTCCGTGATCACTAGGTCGTACTCGCCGGGATGGGCCTCGAAAGCCTGCAGCGCCTGCAGCGGATCATTGAACCCGCGCGGGTCGTATCCCAGCTCCGCCAGCTGCTCCTCGGCCAGTTCGATGAGCGCGGCTTCGTCGTCGACCACCATCACGACCTGGCCCCGGCCGCGCGGGATGTGGCCGTCCGCCACGGCCGCCATGCCGCTGGCCTCCTTGTGCAGCGGCAGGTAGAGATCGAAGCGGGACCCCTTCCCGGGCCAGGTGTTCACGTCGATGGCGCCGCCCATGTCGCTCACCACGCCATGCACCACGGCCAGGCCCAGGCCCGTGCCGCCATGCGGGCCCTTGGTGGTGAAGAAGGGCTCGAACAGGTGCGGCAGTGCCTCGGCAGCGATGCCGGTGCCGCTGTCGGCCACGCTCAGGCGCAGCCAGGCACCCGGGGCCAGACGCCCGTACCACAGGCTGCGGGGCGCATCCACGTCCTCCACCTCCAGCGATACCGCCAGTTCGCCGCCCCGCGGCATGGCCTGCAGCGCGTTGTTGCACAGGTTCATCGTCGTCTCGAACAGCGCGGTGGAATCGCCCATGGCCACGGCCTGCGGCGCATCGAGCTGGTGCGACACCGTCACGTTGTCCGGGACGCAGGCGCCGAGCAGGGCCAGCACTTCATCGATCACGGGCTGGACGCGAAACGGTTGCCGTATCCGCACGCCGCCGCGGGCGAAGGAGAGCACACGCTCGACCAGCGCCTTGCCGCGCCGGCCGGCCAGCAGCACATGGTCCAGGTAGCGCGCCACGGCCGTGCCGTCGGCCAGGGCCGCACGCGCGTGCTCGCCGTAGCCCAGCACCGCGGCCAAGATGTTGTTGAAGTCATGGGCCACGCCGCCAGCCAGCGTGCCCAGGGCTTCCAGCCGGCTGGCGCGCTGCAGTTGCTCCTGCATCCGCTGCGCCTGCTGGTCGGCGGCCACCTCGGCGCTCACGTCGTAGGCCGTGCCGACGAACAGCTGCGGTGCGCCCCGGTCCTCGCCGAACAATGCCTGGCCACGGCAGCGCACATGGCGCCACGTGCCGTCGCTGTCCTCGACCCGCAACGTGAAGGAGAAGGTGGGCGAGCGTCCTTCGAGATGAGCCCGGATGGCTTCGCGCAATGGCTCGCGGTCCTGCGGATGGACGCTGGCCACGCCGGCCAAGGCTTCGCCGCGGGCCAGCGCCTCGTCGGGCGCCAGCGCCAGCAGCTCCTTCATGCGCGGCGACATGTAGGTCTCGCCGGTGGCGGCGTTCCACTCCCACACGCCCTCGCGCGCCGCCTGGAACGCGCGCAGCGTGCGCTCCCGCTCGGTCGCCAGCACCGCCTCGTTGGCACGGCGCCACTGCTGCTCGCGCGCGTTGCGCAGGCTCAGCGCCAGCGTCACCAGCAGGGCCGAGGTGACGAACGCGGCAGCCAGGCGCGCCTGCTTGCGCCACTCCGCCAGCGCGGCGTCCGCATCCCGCGTGACCACCAGCAGCAGCGGCGCGCGCTTGAGCAGGTGGGGCGCCACCAGGCGCCGCCGCCCGCCCCCCTCGTCGACGATGCCCGCTCCCGCCTCGTCGGCGCGGTCCCACAGCGCACGCGACAGCGCCGGCACCAGCAGGCTGGCGCTGTTCTCGCCCGGTCCGTCGGAGAGCACGCCGCCGTCGCGCCGGTAGATCTGCAAACCCGTGTCCGGCGTGGGCACGCTGCGCGCGAAGCCGGCGTCCAGGAACTCCGCATCGGCCAGCAGGACCACCAGCCCGTTGAAGGCGCCCTGTGCCGAGCGCCAGGGCCAGGACAGCGGGATCACGGGCTCGCGCAGGCCCGGGAGCCGCTGGGGCAGCCCCACGCGCAAGGCGGCATCACCGGCCTCGCGGGCCAGCAGGAAGTACGGCGCCGCGGCATGGCTGGCCGAGGCATCGGGCTCGCCGCTGGACGAGGCCACCTCGCGCCCTGAGGCATCGAGCACCAGCAGCTTGCGGAACATGGGCAGCACCGAGGCGCGGGTGCGCAGCGTGTCCTGGGCTTGGCTGCTGCCGGGGACCAGTGCGCCGCTGCTCAGGCCGTCGGCCGTGGCCCTCAGGGCGGTCTCGGCGACCGCCAGCGTCCCGTCGGCCTGTGCCGCCAGGGCCGCCGACAGGGCATCGAGCATGCGCAGCTCGCTGCGCAGGCCCTGCTGGCGCAGCGTCAGCAACCCGAACGCGACCCAGGCCGCGATCAGCAGCGACACCGCCAGCGTCAGCAGCATGCCGCGCTGTCGGGCAACGTCGCGCCAGCGCGGCGGCGGCACCGCGGCGCGCCTGGCGTACATTGCCGCGCTGTCGGGCCCCGTACTCATGGCGCCACGGCCGACGGATGCCGGCTCGGCTCGACACGAGAAAGATTCATGGCCATGGGAGCTTTCTCCGCCAGAGGTATGCGATGCAAGAGCAAGAGCTTCCAGCCACGGGCCTGGCCCAGCCGCCCCACATCCTGGTCGTCGACGACGATCCCGCCCTGCGCGAGTTGCTGGAGGGCTATCTTGGAGAAAACGAGCTGCGCGTCACGGCCGTGGGCAGCGGCCGCGCCATGTTCGACGTCTTCGACCGCGAGGCCATCGACCTGGTGGTGCTCGACCTGCGGCTGCCGGGCGAGGACGGCATGCAGCTGGCGCGCCAGCTGCGGGAGCGCGCGCCGGTGCCCATCGTGCTGCTGACCGGCAAGATCGAGGAGGCCGACCGCGTCATGGGGCTGGAGTGGGGGGCGGACGACTATGTCACCAAGCCTTTCAGTCCGCGCGAACTGCTGGCGCGCCTCCGCGCCGTGCTGCGCCGCTACCGCATGCAGGCACAGGCGCCGGCGCGCGAGGACCAGCGCCGCGCCTACCGCTTTGCGGGTTGGGAGCTGAACCTGCGCACGCGCCGCCTGACGGCCCCCGATGGCCGCAAGGTCGAGCTCAGCAACCATGAGTTCAGCCTGCTGGTGGCGCTGTGCGGATCGCCGCAGCGGGTGCTGAGCCGCGACCAGCTGCTGGAGCTGTCCCGGCTGCACAGCACGGAGGTGTATGACCGCACCATTGACGTGCAGATCCTGAGGCTGCGCCGCAAGATCGAGGCCAATCCCTCTGAACCGGCGCTGATCCTGACCGAGCGGGGCGCGGGGTACCTGTTCGCCGCGCAGGTGGAATCCCTGTACTGAGCGCCGCGGCGGCTTCACTCTGAGTACGGGCCCGGCACGGTGTCCTGCCACGCGCGCTCAGCCTGCGCATCGTTGCGCGCCGAGTCCAAGGGGGACACCAGACGCATGAAAAGCCAGGCGAACAAGGCGCCGCCGCCGAATGCGAGCAGCAGCTCGCGTCCCGGCGCAGCCATGGCCATGGCCATGAAAGCCAGAGCCAGGCCCAGCACGGCCACGGCCACCTGGCCCCGCGTGACTTGTCTCTTGAGCAGCATGGCGGCCTCCTTTAGACCACATTGCCGTGCTTGATGATCCGCCGTCGTGGAGCGCCGCCCGCGATGCGCGCCTTCAGGGTCAATGCGGCAGGCCATCGGCCACCAGCGCATCGAGCGCCGGCGCAGGCCGTGGCCGATCGGTCAACAGGCTGTCGAGCCGCACCAGAACGCCAGGGTCGATCTCCAAGGCGAAGCCGGCCAGCTCCTGGAGCTGCTCGGCACTGAACTCCAGCGCATCGTCCACAGGCACGTTGAGCCGCTGCCAACCCTGCCGGTGCACGAAGGTGCTGAACGCACCGGAGGCCACGGCCACGAGCGCCAGCGGCCCCAAGGGCTGCAACAGGCATTCCAGCAACTGCGCGCGCAGCGGCTGCTGCGCCTGCTCATAGACCTGCGCGATCAGCACGGGGAGCGCCGATACCAGGTCGGCGGGCATGCCCAACGGCTCCAGCACATCGGATTTGACTCGCATGCGAACGACCCTCCAAGCAACATCGCTCAGCGTGTCTCAGCATCCGGCAGGCTTGATGACGTCTTGCCGGCATCTGCATTACATCTGCAACACGGCACGCTCAGGCTGGCGCCCACGCCGCAAGTGCCCGCATTCGCCTCGCTCCAGCCCGCACCCCGGATGAGGCCGGCGGCCTTGAGCTGCGGCCCGGCCGCCGCGTTGCCGATGCAGCCCACGGTGATGCCGACGTTGGCCGACGCATTCGGGGTCGGGCATCTCTACAGTTGCTGCCTCATCGACGCGGAGCGGGCGCGGGTAGGCGATTTGTCCAGGCACCCGGCCGGCGCCGCCACGGCTGGAGCGCAGGCCGCTGGTGGCCAGGCCTCGTATGCACACGCCTATCTCTGCAAACGCCCTCCTCCCATCGGAAACCCGTCTTGAGGACGGCGATACTGGGCACTCACTCATCGTTGTAGTGTCGGCCGGCGTGCACCTTGGGCGACTCTTGAGGTGCTGCCTGGGCCAAGGCACCTGGGCTGCAGTAATCAATGAACAAGTTTCTTCAATCGTTGCATGATCGTTTGCCGCCATGGATGGCGAATTGGTTCGACGTCCTGGTACCCGCGATAGAGGCCATGCTGATCGCGCTGGGCGCGTGGCTGGCGATGCGCGTGGCGCACCATCTGATCCGCAAGCTGACCGACACGTACTCCCTGCCCGGCAAGGTGACGGCGCTGTCGCTGCGCGTCGTGGCCTTCGTCGTGTACGGCGGCGCATTGCTGTGGGCGCTGGAGCGAATGGGGGTGTCCGGCGCGGTGCTGTGGACCGCCTTCACCGGATTCGCGACGGTAGGCGCAGTGGCGTTCTTCGCCGCGTGGAGCGTGCTGTCCAATCTCTTCTGCACCTTGCTGATCTACATCACCGGAGCCTTCCGGATCGGCGACCTGGTGGAGCTGCTGGAGAACGGGGACAAGCCAGGCATCAAGGGCCGGGTCGTGGACATCAACCTCGTCTACACGACCCTGCATGAAAGCGGGGACGATGGCGGTGGAACCACGCTGCAGTTGCCCAACAGCCTGTTCTTCCAGCGGGTGCTGCGCCGCTGGTACGGCAATACTGAGCGCGAAGCGAGCAGCGGCATTACGCCCCGTTCCTGACGCACTGGTGCGCGGTGGCCGATCGGGTCAGCTCTCGATCCACGCCCGGCTGCCGCGCCCGATCGCATCGGCCAGGCGCCGCAGTGCCGGCACGAAACGCTGCTGCAGGTCGCGCTCGGAGACCGCAGCCTTCGGGAACACCAGGTTCAGCGCTGCCAGCAGCCGCTTCCCGGCATGTACCGGTACCGCCACGGCGGCAAAGTCGGCCTGCTGGAGCCATTCGCCTTCGTTGATGGCGTAACCGCGCTCCAGCGTCTGCGCAACCAGCTGCTGCACGAAGGCGGCGTCGCGCGCGAGCCCGCCCAGGCGGTCGCCGCGGCGGCGCAGCAGCTCCAGCAGGGCCTCGCGCTCGGCCTCGTCGGCGGCGGCCAGGTAGGCGCGGCCGATGGCCGTCTCCAGCAGCGGCATCCTCTCGCCGATCATGGCCCGGTGCTGGGACAGCGCGCTCCAGCGGTGGGTGGACTCCCGCACCACCATGAAACCCGCCTCGGCCGTGCCCAGGTCGCAGGGCCACACCAGCTCGCGCACGGCGGACTGCATGGCCGGCGCGGCGATGCGCGCCACCCAGGCCTCGTCCTCGAAACCCTCGCTCAGCCGCCGCACCTCGAAGGTCAGGTAGTACTGCCCCTCCTTCTCGCCCTGGCGCACGAAGCCCTGCGCGCGCAGCGTCTCCAGCAGCCGCTTGGTGGTGGTGCGGTCCAGCTCGCACAGCCGGGCCAGTTCGCTGGTGCTGCCGATGCCCCCAGGCAGCCGGTTCAGGGCCTTGAGCACGGCCAGCCCGCGCGAGAGGCCACGCACCTCCTTGTAGACGCCTTCGTCGCTGTCGCGGCCGGCTGCAGGCATGACAGGTCTTGATCCGGGTTAACCCAGGCGCAAACGTGCACCAGGTGCACGCAGTTTACGCCTTGATCCAGCGCAAGGACATTGCGGCCACCGCGGCGCGACGCCGCTCGGATCCCGAAGGAGACAGCCGTGTCCACCAACCCAACCCGCCTTGACGCCGACGTGCTCATCGTCGGCGCCGGCCCGGTCGGGCTGACCATCGCCAACACCCTGGGCCTTTACGGCGTGCGGGTGCTGGTGGTGGAGAAGCTCGACCGCATCATCGACTACCCCCGCGCCATCGGCATCGACGACGAGTCGTTGCGCACGCTCCAGGCCACCGGCCTGGCCGCGCAGGTACAGGCGCACATCACGCCCGACCACGCCATGCGCTTCGTCACGGCGGGCGGGCGCTGCTTTGCCGACATCGACCCGCGCACCGACGAGTTCGGCTGGTCCCGGCGCAACGCCTTCATCCAGCCGCAGATCGACAACATCCTGTACCAGGGCCTGGCGCGCTTCGGCCACGTGCAGGTGCTGTTCGGGCACGAGGTCGATTCGTTCACCCAGGACGAGGCCGGTGTGACGCTGCAGCTCAAGGGTGCCGAGGTCACGCGGCAGGCGCGCGGCCGCTACCTCGTGGCCTGCGACGGCGGCAACAGCTTCATCCGCCGCAGCCTGAACGTGCCCTTCGAGGGCCGCACCAAGCCCAACCAGTGGATCGTGGTGGACGTGCGCAACGACCCGCTGGGCACGCCGCACGTCTACATGCACTGCGACCCCGAGCGTCCCTACGTCTCGGCGGCGCTGCCGCACGGCATCCGGCGCTTCGAGTTCATGGTGATGCCCGGCGAGACCGAGGAGGAGCTGTCCAGGCCCGAGAACATGGCGCGCCTCATGCGCAAGGTGGTGGCCGAGCCCGACAAGGTGGACTACATCCGCAAGCGCGTGTACACGCACAACGCACGGCTGGCCGAGACCTTCCGCGTGCGGCGCGTCCTGCTGGCCGGCGACGCGGCGCACATCATGCCGGTGTGGCAGGGCCAGGGCTACAACAGCGGCCTGCGCGACGCCAGCAACCTGGCGTGGAAGCTGGCGCACGTGGTCAAGGGCCTGGCCGGCGACCGTCTGCTCGACAGCTACACCCAGGAGCGGCGCAGCCACGCGCGCTCGATGATCCATCTCTCGGAAGTTGCGGGCGACATCTTCGCCCCCGCGAGCCGCTGGGGCGCGAAGCTGCGCGACGGCCTGACGCTGGCGCTCAACCGGCTGCCCTCGGCCAAGCGCTACATCGTCGAGATGCGCTTCAAGCCCATGCCGCGCTACCGGCAGGGTGCGGTGCTGGCCAGCGGCCCGGCCGCGCGCCACGGGCTGCTGGCGCGGGTGCTGGAGCGCTCGGGCGGCTCCGCCCTGGGCCGGCTGCTGGGCCTGATGGCCGAGAAGGAAGGCTCGCCCGTGCACCGCCTCGTGCACGGGCGGCAAGCCGACGAAGGCACCGCCGTGGGCCGCATGTTCATCCAGCCCCGCGTGCTGTGCGAGGACGGGCAGACGCGGCTGCTCGACGAGGTGGTCGGTCTGAACTTCGCCATCGTGGCCTGGGGCACCGACCCCACCTACGGCATGAGCCCACAGGCCCGCGCCTTCTGGGAGCGGCTGGGAGCGCGCTTCATCACCGTCAAGCCCGCGGTGCAGATGGCGCACCGCGACGACCACCGCCCCGGCGTGGCCTGCATCGGCGACCTGGGCAACCGGCTCAAGGCCTGGTTCGCGCAGCAGCCCAGCTCGGTGGTCTTCGTCCGCCCGGACCGCTTCGTGGCCGCGCTGTGCTCGCCGCAGGAGGTGGACGCCACCACGCGGGCACTGGCCGATGTCATGGCCATGCCGCTGGCGGCGCAGGCCAGCGCCGCACCGGTGTTCGAGCTTGCGGAGGCTGCATGAGCATGGAGCGCGCATTCCTGGGCATGTCGCATTCGCCGCTGATGGGCCTCAACCCCGTGGCGGCGCCGGTCGAGGCCGCGCTGCAGAGCGCCATCACCGCGGCCCGCGAGCAGGTGCGGGCCTTCGCGCCGGAGCTGGTGGTGCTGGTGGCGCCCGACCACTACAACGGCTTCTTCAACGAGCTGATGCCGCCGTTCTGCATCGGCACGCAGGCGCGCTCGGTGGGCGACTACCTCACGCCGTCCGGGGAGCTGCACGTGGACGCCGACGCGGCGCTGGCGCTGGCCGAGCGGCTGATGGACGAGGGTTTCGACCTTGCCGTCTCGCGCCGCATGGCGGTGGACCATGGCTTCGCGCAGGCGCTGCAGCTGCTGTGGGGCAGCCTGGACACGCCGCCGGTGCTGCCCATCTTCGTCAATGCGGTGGCGCAGCCTGGCATCCCGCGCCTGCGCCGCTGCCGCCAGCTCGGCGAGGCCATCGGCCGCTTCCTGGACACCGTGCCCAGGCGCACGCTGCTCATCGGCTCCGGGGGCCTGTCGCACGAGCCGCCGGTGCCCACGCTGGCGCATCCGGACCCGGCCGTGCGCGAGCGCATCACCTTCAGGAACGAACCCTCGCCGGCCGACCGCGACGCCAAGACGCAGCGCGTGATGGCGGCCGGCCGCGCGCTGGCCGCGGGCGACGGCTCGATCAAGCCGCTCAACCCGCTGTGGGACCGGCGCTGGATGGATGCGCTCGCAGCCGGCGGCGCCGAGCTCGATGCGCTGTGCGCGATGAGCGAGGACAGCATCGAGCGTGAGGCGGGCCTTTCGGCCCACGAGTCCAAGAGCTGGCTGGTGGCCCGCAGCGCGCTGCCCACCGGCCGGGCGCTGCCCTGCCCCCTGCGCCATTACCAGGCCATCCCCGAATACATCGCCGGCTTCGGCGTGATGCTGCTCAGGCAGCCCCACTGACATCGACAGGACACACCATGGATCCCCGTATCGAACAATGGGCGCAGCGGCTGCGCCAGGCCGAGACCCAGCGCGAGCCCATCGAGCCGCTGCGCGACGAGATCGGTCCCGACCCCGAAGGCCGCACGGCCTACGCCATCCAGCAGGTCAACGTGGCGCATGCGCTGGCCCAGGGCCGGCGCATCGTCGGCCGCAAGATCGGCCTGACCTCGCCCGCGGTGCAGCAGCAGCTCGGCGTGGACCAGCCCGACTTCGGCACGCTCTTCGCCGACATGCTCTACGGCGACGACGAGGAGGTGCCGCTGTCGCGCACGCTGCAGCCCAAGGTCGAGGCCGAGGTGGCGCTGGTGCTCTCGCGCGACCTGCCGGCCCATGACACCACGCTCGTCGAGCTGATCGGCGCCACGGCCTACGTGCTGCCGGCCATCGAGATCGTGGGCAGCCGCATCGCGCGCTGGAACATCCGCTTCACCGACACCGTGGCCGACAACGCCTCCAGCGGCCTGGTGGTGCTCGGCGGCGTGCCCACGAAGCTCGACGGCCTGGACCTCAAGCTGTGCGCCATGTCCATGGTGCGCGGCGAGCAGACCGTCTCCAGCGGCAGCGGTGCGGCCTGCCTGGGCCATCCGCTCAACGCCGCCGTGTGGCTGGCACGCAAGCTCGCCGCGCTGGGACAGCCGCTGCGCGCCGGCAACCTCGTGCTCACCGGCGCACTCGGGCCCATGGTCGCCGTGCAGCCGGGCGACCGCTTCGAGGCCCGCATCGAAGGCGTGGGCAGCGTGCGCGCGCGCTTTTCCGCCGCCTGAGCCTCTTTCGTGAAGATCCTCAAGGAGTCGCCATGAACACCACCCGCCGCATCACCCTGGGAGCGCTGGCCGCGGCCGCTGCACTGTCGCTGGCCGGCCCGGCCGCCGCGCAGGGCTTTCCCAACAAACCCGTCACGCTGGTCGTGCCCTTCCCGCCCGGCGGCGTCACGGACCAGATCGCCCGCGTGCTGGCCGGCAAGCTGCAGGAGGACCTGCACCAGACCGTCATCGTGGACAACAAGCCCGGCGCCGGCGGCCAGATCGCCGCGCAGGCCGTCAAGAGCGCGCCCGCCGACGGGCACACGCTCTTCGTGGCCGCCACGGAGATGTTCGCGATCAACCCGACGCTGTTTCGCAAGTTCAGCTACGACCCGCTCAAGGACTTCCAGCCCGTCACGGCGCTCATCTCCTCGCCGCTGGTGCTGGTGGTGCCCAAGAGCAGCCCGGTCAACTCGGCGGCCGAGCTGGTGGCCGCCAGCAAGAAGAAGGAGGGCGGCCTGAACTTCGCCTCCCAGGGCGTCGGCTCCATCGGCCACCTGCTGGGCGAGCTCTACCGCAGCCGCAGCGGCGGCGAGCTTCATCACGTCGCCTACAAGGGCTCGGCGCCGGCGCTGCAGGACCTGATGGGCGGCCAGGTGGACCTGATGTTCGACCCCGTGATCACCACGGCGCCGCTGATCCAGAGCGGCAAGCTCAAGCCGCTGGCCATCGCCGCGAACAGGCGTGCGGCGCAGCTGCCCGAGGTGCGCACGCTGGAGGAGCTGGGCACGCAAGGCGTGGATGCCAGCGTGTGGTTCGGCGCCGTGGTCAAGGCCGGCACGCCGGCGCCGGCCGTTGCCCGGCTCAACGAGTCGCTGGCCAAGGCGCTGCGCAGCCCGGACGTGGTCAAGCGCTTCAGCGACCAGGGCCTGCAGCCCATGCCGATGAGCCCCGAGGCCTTCGGCACGTTCATGAAGGAAGAGATCACGCGCTGGAGCGCGCTGGTCAAGACGAGCGGCGCGTCCGTCGAATGAGGAACCCATCCATGAGCAGCACCAGACTCAAGGCCGCCATCATCGGCAGCGGCAACATCGGCACGGACTTGATGATCAAGATCCTGCGCCACGGCATGCACATCGAGATGGGCGCCCTGGTCGGCATCGACCCGGCGTCGGACGGCCTGGCGCGCGCGGCGCGCCTGGGCGTGGCGACCACGCACGAGGGCGTCGAAGGCTTGGCAAAGCTGCCGCAGTTCGCGGACATCGACATCGTGTTCGACGCCACCTCGGCCTCCGCGCACGTGAAGAACGACGCCTTCCTGCGCGCGCTCAAGCCCGAGATCCGCATGGTGGACCTCACGCCCGCGGCCATCGGCCCCTATTGCATCCCGGTGGTCAACGGCGAGCAGCACCTGGACGCCAGGAACCTCAACATGGTCACCTGCGGCGGCCAGGCCACCATCCCGATGGTGGCGGCCGTGAGCCGCGTGGCGAAGGTGCACTACGGCGAGATCGTGGCCTCCATCTCCAGCAGGAGCGCCGGCCCGGGCACGCGCGCCAACATCGACGAGTTCACCGAGACCACCTCCAAGGCCATCGAGGCCGTGGGCGGGGCCGCCAAGGGCAAGGCCATCATCGTGCTCAACCCGGCCGAGCCGCCGCTGATGATGCGCGACACGGTCTACACCCTCTCGGACTTCGCCGACGAGGGGGCAATAGCCGCCTCGGTGGAGCGCATGGCCGCCGACGTGCAGGCCTACGTGCCGGGCTACCGGCTCAAGCAGCGCGTGCAGTTCGACCGCATCGAGCAGCCCATCCTCATTCCCGGCGTGGGCCGCATCGCGGGCCTGAAGACCAGCATCTTCCTGGAGGTCGAAGGCGCCGCGCACTACCTGCCCGCCTACGCCGGCAACCTCGACATCATGACCAGCGCCGCGCTGCGCACCGCCGAGAGCATGGCCGCGCGGCTGCTGCAGCCGCTCACGGCCTGAAGGAGACCATCACCATGAACGGCAAGAAGCTCTACATCTCCGACGTGACGCTGCGCGACGGCAGCCACGCCATCCGCCACCAGTACAGCGTGGCGCAGGCCGCGCAGATCGCCAAGGCGCTCGACGACGCGAAGGTGGACTCCATCGAGGTCGCCCACGGCGACGGGCTGCAGGGCGGCAGCTTCAACTACGGCTTCGGCGCGCACACCGACCTGGAATGGATCGAAGCCGTGGCCGGCGTGGTCCAGCACGCCAAGATCGCCACGCTGCTGCTGCCGGGCATCGGCACCGTGCACGACCTCAAGGCCGCCTATGAGGCGGGCGCGCGCATCGTGCGCGTGGCCACGCACTGCACCGAGGCCGACATCTCCAAGCAGCACATCGAGTACGCGCGCCACCTGGGCATGGAGGCCGGGGGCTTCCTGATGATGAGCCACATGACCACGCCGCAGAAGCTCGCCGAGCAGGCCAAGCTGATGGAGAGCTACGGCGCCACCTGCTGCTACGTGGTGGACTCGGGCGGCGCCCTGGGCATGCAGGACGTGCGTGATCGTTTCCGCGCCTTCAAGGACGTGCTCCAGCCCGAGACGCAGACCGGCATGCACGCGCACCACAACCTGAGCCTGGGCGTGGCCAACTCCATCGTCGCGGTGGAGGAGGGGTGCGACCGCATCGACGCCAGCCTGGCCGGCATGGGCGCGGGCGCGGGCAACGCGCCGCTGGAGGTGTTCATCGCCGCGGCCGAGCGCCTGGGCTGGAACCACGGCACGGACCTGATGCGCCTCATGGACGCGGCCGACGACATCGTGCGCCCGCTGCAGGACCG
>JAEYPG010000353.1 GCA_023410975.1 Pseudomonadota bacterium | reverse complement strand
GCTCATTGAGCAGCGCTTTGGTATCCGGCTGCCCGTGCGCACGATGGGGCTGTACCTCTCGCGCTGGGGCTTCACACCCCAAAAACCCATGAAGAAGGCCTACGAGCAGTCGCCCGCGGCCGTACGCAAATGGCTCGAAGAGGACTACCCCGTCATCGCCACGCGCGCCAAGGCCGAAGGCGCCGAGATGCACTGGGGCGATGAGAGCGGGCTGCGCAGTGATGACGTGCGTGGCCGCGGCTTTGCTCCCAAGGGGCAAACGCCGGTGGTGCGCGTCAACAACAAGCGCCATGGCCTGTCGGTCATCTCCACCGTCACCAACCGCGGCCAGATGCGTTGGAAGATCCTCGATGGCGCGCTCAACGCTGCCATCCTCATCGACTTCCTGCGCCGGCTCATCAAGGGCGCGCCCAAGAAGATCTTCCTCATTCTGGACAACCTGCGTGTCCACCACGCCAAGCTCGTCAAGGCGTGGCTGAGCAAGCATCACGAAGCCATCGAGGTGTTCTACCTGCCCAGCTACAGCCCCGAACTCAACCCCGACGAGATGGCCAACGCGGACTTGAAGCAGGCGGTCACGAAGCTGGCGCCGGCGCGCACAAAGCTGCAACTGGTCAAGGCCACCGCGCAACACCTGCGCAGCGTGCAGCGCCAGCCCGAGCGCATCCGCAGCTACTTCGAGCACGAACCGGTTCGTTATGCCGCCTGATTCAAGTTCATTAGTGCCGGGTCAATAACTGTCCGGAGGAAATACATGAAGCGGTCGCTTGATCTGTTCCAGCCCGCCGTCGAGCGGCTGCAAATGACCGAGTCCATCGAGCTCACCGTGCAGTCGCTGCAAGCCTACGGCCCTGAGCATCCTCACTGGGGCATTGCATGGTCTGGCGGAAAGGACAGCACGGCGACCGTGACAATGATCTGCTGGTTGATCGATTCCGGGCGGATTCAAGCACCCCAGTCTATGACCGTGTTCTATGCGGATACTCGCCAGGAACTGCCTCCGTTGGCCATCGCAGCGGAGCAGCTCATGGACGAGCTCCGAGAGCGTGGCATCCGAGTCGAAGTCGTTACGGCTCCGATCGACAAACGCTTCATGGTCTACATCCTCGGCCGCGGTGTCCCCCCTCCCAACAGCAACACTTTGCGCTGGTGCACCCGGCAGATCAAGATCGATCCAATGGAGCAGGCTCTGCGAGACCGCTTGGACCAGCTCGGTGGGCAGATCCTCATGATCACCGGTGTGCGTCAGGGAGAAAGCGCCATTCGGGATCGACGCATCGAGATGAGCTGCAGCCGGGATGGTGCCGAATGCGGCCAGGGCTGGTATCAACAAGTGCTCCCTGCCGCAAAGGGGTTGCGAGGTCGCATTGCAACGCTGGCTCCACTGCTCCACTGGCGGGTGTGCCATGTATGGGAATGGCTCAAGCACTGGGCTCCTACGGAACAGTTCGGTGATTGGTCAACCGCAGCGATTGCAGATGCGTATGGTGGTGATGAGGCTGAGGAAATCAATGCCCGTACTGGCTGCATCGGGTGCCCGCTTACCCACGAAGAAAAGGCCCTTAACACGGTATTGCGTAATCCGCAGTGGAGCTATCTCGAGCCCTTGCGGGGTCTGCAGCCGCTATGGCGAGAACTGCGGGAGCCACAGCACCGACTGAAAAAGCTCGGTCACGAGCGGCTTAAAAACGGCTCACTGGCCAAGAATCCACAACGCATGGGTCCGCTGACACTTGAAGCCAGGATGATGGCACTGGACCGCGTACTGGGTATGCAGGCGGCGTGCAATGAGGCTGCTGTCAAGGCACGTCGGCCGCTTATCAATTTGATCAATGCTGAGGAAGAGGCCCGGATACGTGAGCTGATTTCCCTCGGCACGTGGCCGCAAGGTTGGGGTGGTAACGAACCTACGGCGGACACTGTTCTACCGTCCGTAGTGTTCCATAACGGGGCGGAACAGCCTAACCTGTTCACTTGAGCAGGACCGCTGCACGCTGCTGAAAGGCCACTACGGAGATTTTGCGCAGATGGAATTTTGCTTCTCCATTAGCAGCCTAGGCATCAGCGTGCCCCTTGCGGTTTCCCGCATCTCATAGACAACTCCAGCTTGCTGTGGCCCTACGCTGATATGCAGAGGGCGGTTTCTGCCGTACAGGTACATGCGATCGAAGGGCAGATGCTGTGCGATCCACTGCGCCACCTCGTGCATGTCCTCGTCGTCGACGATGAAGTCGCAGGCGGCCCCGCCACGGTCGCAGATAGGCTGGCCGTTGCGGCCAAGCTCGCACGCGGCATGTTGGTCCAGTTTTGGTGCGACGCGCTTGGTGATGTGGCGGCTCAACGCTGGTGAACAAAAGCCATAGGTCAAGCGAATGCTGCCGAAGTACTCGATGACTGGATCGAGCAGGCGAGTCGCTAGCCCATGCAGTGCGTTGTAGCTCTCGGGCCGCAGCGGCATGTTCGACAAACCGAGGCGCTGCTGGGTCTCACCGCACTCGATGAGCTGCCGGTACGTGAAGTTTTCTCCGCAACGATCGTCCAGGTCGGGTAGACGCTCGCTGGGAGCAAGCGTCATTGCCTTTACGCAGAGGCGGCGGCTTTCAAGCAGCCTTTCAAGCTCTTGCGGCTCGGGAGTTCTGTCTTTATCAAGCACGCCCGTGGCTTCCAAAGCTTCATCGAAAGCCAGCTGCTCGGCATAGCCTGGGTAGTCCTCATGCAGGTAGCGGCTCTTCCGATAGAGCAAGGGCTTGGGATGCTCGCTGCTGCCATAGGCGAAAACGTCGCATTGCTGCCGGCGGATGCTGGTCTTGATACGACGGCGCAGTGTGGGGAGTGGGCTAATGTCGAAATCGTCGTATTCAAGCAGCGTCAGCTTCCCGGAGCCGGTGTGAATCTTGACGAGCTGTACCTCACTGAGCGCGTCCCACAGGAGCAAGCCGCAGCCCACGTAGGCCCGCAGCACAGCGGGCAATCGCTCCACCAGCGAGACGTGGAGCTGCAGGGAATGATCGCCATCGAGCCATCCCAGGCCTTGCTCTGCCGCTTGCTTGCACGCCTGCAGGATGGTCGTGGACTCGGCAGCCGACATCAGCAATTGCAGCCCCGCTGCCTGCGCCGCCCGAAAGTCGCCGAAGAAGGCCTTGACGTCCCGCTGCAGACGGGATTCGAGCTGCCGATAGGCCGGGCGGCCGGAAAACTGCCGCATGGCTAGATAGAGGCACACGTCGTCGGCGCGCGCCCGTGCCGCCTGGGCCAACAGGTCCTGGTCGTAGTGACTCGCCAGCAGGCGCAGCGCCTTGCTCATGGAGCCCAGTCCGGAATCGACCAGGTTTAACTCCATCACTTCCTCCGGTTCTGGCAGGCGACCAAGATCCAGGCAGGTACGCCATAACATGTCGAGCATCGGTCGTGCCTTGGCCAGCGCTGCTTCCGCTTTCGTGGGTCGCCTTTCTCTCGGCGGCTTGGGTGGCCGAGGTGCCCGGCCAACCTTCGGCTCTGGAGCGGGACGGGGTACACGGGCCGGCCGTGGGGGGCGCGCTACCAGCAACCGCTCAACGATGCCGCGGCTGCGATAGCGGTTGGCCAGGAAGCGCTGTTCCCAGTCGCTGTCCGCGAAGACGAAGGCGACGCCAGGGGAGACCATGACGGCTTCCCGGTGCAGCACATGCTCCAAGTAGTCCTTCAGTTCAGATTGGCTGAAGTACTTCTGGAAGGTCTGCCGCGACGTCAGTACGCCATCCGAGTACGGTAAGCCACCGTTGCCGTTGTCGTTGAGCATGACCGCCACGGCCAGCACCCGACGGGCCAACGCAAAAGCCTTGTGCACCGCTTCGACCCGCTCGGCAGGATCCTCAATGACATTGATGACGAAACCAAGGTTCACCACGTCGGCTGCCACTCGCCCGCTGTCTGGCGCGTAGTAAGGGTCCCAGCCGCTTGCTTCGTACCCTTCGGCCGCTACGGCTTCAATGTCGTTCCCCCGTCCGCACCCATAGTCGAAGAAGGTCGCACCGGCAGCAAGCATCCCGTGGCGAAGCAGCATCTGTACTGGTGCGGATAAACCGACTCGTGTCAGCGCGGTCAAGTGCCGCCGCACGCCATCACCAGGCGTTCTCTCGAGTTTCGGGGCTGTCTCGTTGCCCAGCGGCTGCAGCATGCCGCCACACATGCGGTATCCACGCGATTCAATCAGCCGCAGCCAGTTGAGCCGAAAACCGATCGTGCTGGTTTCATCGAACAGGCCCAAGCTTTCGGCTGCCGCGGTCAGCTCCACCCATTGCTCTCGCCCGGGATAGTCCGGCGGCACGAGCAGTTCCTTGCGATGCAGGATGGGCGGATTGGCCGACGTGTCATAGGTGCGCAAGACCGGGTGCGCTGCCGCAGCACTAAAGCTCCAACTCGCAGCAAGTTCAGGGAAAGGTGCCTCGTCGAAGTCGAGATACGCCAGCAGCGAGAGTCGCCCGGTGCGCAGGTTCAGCTTGACGACATTTGGACTGAATGGCAGCGCGTTACCGAGCATCGCGCGGGCTGCCGTGATTCGGTCCTGAACTGTCGTGTCAAGTCCGTCGATCGCAGAGACATGGACATACAAATCGTCCATGACTTGTTTGCCGATTCTTGCCATGAGCGAGTTCCTGGTTCAGCAGCGTCCGGCTGCGATGCCGTCACGTCTCATGATGCGTCACGTTGAGGCTGTGCTGTGGGGAGTAACTCCTGGTTCGCCGACAAGAGAAGGCAGACGCTGAATCGCAACCCTGTCTGGCAATGACGGCACATGCCAAGCGACACCCGCACAGTTTCGTGGCGATGCACGGCCACTGCCATTGGCCTGGGCACGTTTCCGTAAGAAGTAGGCGCAAGTTGCCTATTTTTTAAGCATCAAAGAAAATCGCTTATAAATCAAAAGCTTATGTTATGTCACGGCACCTTTCCTACAGAGTTGTCCCCAGAAAACGGGGATAGAAAGGTCAGTAGCGAAAGGACAGGTTGCCGGTGATGAACAAAAGCTGTAGCTAAGTTTTCAGCTGATCCTGCTTCACCAGCTGCCGTTCCCATTGTCGCTCCGGGTGGCACACCACGAGATGGCCGCTACTCCTGATCGATACCCACTTCGAGACTGCGTTAGCCAGCCGCCGCTTATGGTTTCCTTCGAGTTGACCACCGGATCGTCCAGGTACTGCTCCAGCGATCAACCGATGGGCCTCCGCTCCGTCCACAAAGCCAAGGCCGCCTCAACAACGGCATGAAGGGCCAGGCGTCGGTGCTGCTGGCGCTACCCGCTCGTGCCCGGCCGCTGCCCCAGTGTCGCGGCGGCACCGCCTGTAGCGCGCGGTCGGCCGCACCCAGGCCGCCTCCGGTCATGAGCCATCGGGAAACCCCAGACTCCACATCGGGAACCGTGGCCATAGGATGCTTCCCGGGCGGCCGGCGCGGGCTTTTGATTCTTCCTCTGCGGTGTAGTACCCGCTGCTGGCCGCCCTTCGTCCATGCCGCTGCTGCCTTGCGCTGCAACCACGAGCAGGTCAAACCTCGTTGCACCCGCACTCAAAGTCACGGCCGGTGAGACAGACCACTCAACCCTTGGAACCGGCAAGCTGCGCGTGTTCCCGCGCGATGCCCGCGGCCTGCTCCATCAGCAGCGGCACCAGCTGCTGCGCACGGCGCCGAGGCAGCCGCTGCGCCATGGCGTTGATGCTCAGCGAGGCCACGGGCCGCCCGTCTTGGCCGAAGACCGGCACGGCCAGCGCGTGGGTGCCCGGGATCACGCCGGTTTCCGTGAACGCGTAGCGGCGTTCGCGCACTTCGCGCACGCGCTCCAGCAGCGCGGCGGCCGTGAGCCGATAGCGCGAGAGCCGGCCCTCGTTACGCTGCAGCAGCTGAGCGATCTCCGCGTCGGGCAGGAACGCCAGGATGGTCAGGCCCCCGACGCCCACGCCCAGCGGCAGCCGCGCGCCCACGGCCACTGCCATGACCTGGATCGGGTAGCTGCCCGTGCGCCGGTCCACGCAGATGGAGTCAGGCCCGCTGCGCAGCGTGAGCACGGTCGAGTCGCCGGTGGCCTCGCACACCCGGCGCAGGAACGGCTCCGCCACGGCCCGGATTGGAACCGGCGCGGCGCGCGCCAGGCCCAGCAGCGGGGCGGCGCGCCCGATGAGGTAGCGCGTGCCGCGCGGCGAGCGCTCGGCCAGCCCTTCCTCCACGAGCACCTGCAGCAGCCGGTGCGCCGTGGGCCGCGTCAGGCCGCACTGGGCCGCGATGTCGGCCAGGCTCGCGCCCCGGTCCTGCGCCGCGGCCAGCGCGCGCAGCACGGCCATCGCGCGGCGCAGGCTCTGCGCCCCCTGCGTGGCCTTGACCACTTCCGCTGCATCGCTCGACATGTCCATATTGTGGAATGAAACGGCGATTTCTCGGCCGTAGCCGCGCCCGCGGTCCTAGCCTGGGGCGCAGGTCGTTTCAGGAGCCAGACCGTGAGACTTCGACAGGGCTACGACGTGGTCGTGGTGGGGGGCGGCACCGCGGGCGCCATCGCGGGGATCGCCGCGGCGCGCACCGGCGCGCGCCCGCTGCTGGTGGAGCAGTACGGCAGCCTGGGCGGCGTGCTCACGCTGGGCATGTCGATGAAGGGCGTCCACGACGGCGCGGGACGCCCGGCGCTGGGCGGCCTCGGCCAGGAGCTCATCGAGCGCGCGCGCGCCATGGAAGGCGCCACCGCCGTGTCCGCGCATCCGCGCCACGGCTCCGTCATGGGCCAGGACCCGGAAGCGCTGAAGCTGTGCCTGATGGAGATGGTGCGCACCTCGGGGCTGCAGGTGCTGCTGCACAGCTTCCTGGTGGACGCGCTGGCGGACGCGGGCCGGATCCAGGCCGTGCGGCTGGCCAACAAGGCGGGGCTGGAGATCGTGCCGGCGCGCTGCTTCGTGGACTGCACGGGCGACGCCGACCTGGCCGCTGCGGCTGGCGCCCGCTTCGTCTTCGGGCGCGAGGGCGACGCCAAGGTGCAGCCGGTGTCGGCAATCTTTCGCGTCGGTGGTGTGGAGCTGGAGCGCACCTGGGCCTACCTGGAGGCGCATCCGGAAGACTTCGAGACGCCCCCGGGCTACATCGGCGACGAGTACAGCGTGGCGGCATTTCGCAGCAAGCCGGGCGTGGGCGTGGCGGGCTTTCGCAGCCTCATCCGCAAGGCGCGCGCCGCAGGCGACTACACCATCCCGCGCGAGGACATGGGCTTCAACCCGCTGCCCGGGCGCCGCGAGGTCACCATCAACATCACGCGGGTGCACGGCATCGACGCCACCGACCCCGACGAGCTCACGCGCGCGGAAGTCGAGGGGCAGCGGCAGATCCTGGAGGGCGTGCGCTTCCTGCGCCAGTACGTGCCGGGCTTCGAGCACTGCTACGTGGTCTCCAGCCCGTTCCAGATCGGCGTGCGCGAGACCCGCCGCATCCAGGGCGCCT
>JAEYPG010000352.1 GCA_023410975.1 Pseudomonadota bacterium | reverse complement strand
GCCCGAGGTCACGCTGGGCATCATCCCGGGCGCGGGCGGCACGCAGCGCCTGCCACGCCTGGTGGGCGTGCCCAAGGCCATCGAGCTGGCCTGCAGCGGGGCGCGGGTGCCCAGCGCGCAGGCGCTGGCACTGGGCCTGATCGATCGGGAGGTCGAAGGCGAGCTGCGCGCGGCAGCCGTGGCGCATGCCCGCGGCCTCGCGGGCACCAAGTCCCGCGTGCGCGACCGCGGCGTGCCGGCCGCGGAGCCCCAGGCCGTGGAGCAGGCCTCGGCAGCGGCACTCAAGGCCGGCAAGCGTCGTCCCGCGGTGCGCGCGGCCATCGAGGCTGTCACGAGTGCGGCTCAACTTCCCATCGACGAGGGCCTGGCCCGGGAGCGAGCCGTGTTCCAGGAGCTGCGCGTCTCGCGCGAGGCTTTCGCGCTGCGCCACCAGTTCTTCGCCGAACGTGACAGTGCACGGCTGCCCGAGCTCGAAGGCGTGGCGGCGCGCGCGGTGCAGTGCGTCGTCGTCATCGGTGCGGGCACCATGGGCTCGGGCATCGCGATCTCCGCGCTCGGCGGCGGCGCAGTGCGAGTCCCGGCTGCAGTGCACCACCGACTGGGCCGTGCTGGCCTCGGCCGATCTGGTGATCGAGGCGGTGTTCGAGGATCTGGACGTCAAGCAGCAGGTGTTCGCGCGCATCGACGGCCTGGCCCGTCCCGGCGCGGTGCTGGCTTCCAACACCTCGTACCTGGACCAGGACCTCATCGCGCGCGCCACCCGGCGCCCGCAGGACGTGATCGGGCTGCACTTCTTCAGCCCCGCCAACGTGATGCGGCTGCTGGAGGTGGTGCGCGGCGCGGCCACCGCGTCCGATGCGCTGGCCACGGGGCTGGCGGTGGCCAAGCGGCTGCGCAAGCTGCCCGTGGTCACGGGCAACGCCTTCGGTTTCATCGGCAACCGCATCTACGCGGCCTACCGCCGCCAGTGCGAATTCATGATCGAGGAAGGCGCCTGGCCCGAGCAGGTGGACGCCGCGCTGGAAGCCTTCGGCTTCGCGATGGGGCCCTTCGCAGTGGCCGACCTCTCGGGCCTGGACATCGCCTGGCGCATGCGCCAGGCACAGGCCGCCACGCGCGACCCGGGCGCGCGCTACGTGCACATCCCGGACCGGCTGTGTGAGGCCGGCCGGCTGGGCCGCAAGACCGGGGCGGGCTACTACCTCTACGAGAGCGGCAGCCGGGGCCGCCAGGTGGACCCGGCGGTGCACGCGCTGATCGAGCAGGCCAGCGCCGACAAGGGCATCGTGCGGCGCGCGCTCAGCGACGAGGAGATCCAGCGCCGCGCGCTGCTGGCCATGGTCAACGAGGCCGCGCGGCTGCTGGGCGAGGGCGTGGCCCGCAGCGCCGGCGACGTGGACGTGGTGCTGGTCAACGGCTTCGGCTTCCCGCGCTGGGAGGGCGGGCCCGTGTTCTGGGCACGCGAGCGCGGGCCCAAAGCGCTCGCCCAGGACATGGACTGGCTGGCCGGCCTCAGCGGCCTGGGCTTCGTGTGCGGCGACCTTCGCCACGTGCTGCAGCAGCCCGAGCCTTCATAAAAAACTCGCCCTCGCGCTGTCCCGCCTGCCCGCGGCTGCTGCCGTGCAGGCCCCATCCAACCTGTACGCCATCACGGCCCATGCCTGCGCCCGGAACGGCCAGGTGGTGGGCCTGACGCGCGACGTCAGCCCGCAAGGCGTCACCGGCTTCAGCGACACGCAGACGGGCGTGGTCGTGGGCGTCCAGCACCGTTTCTGATCCTGAGGGAAGGCGTCGTGCCCGGGCGGCGTGCGGCCCGCGGCACGATGCGTTTCGGCACCGGGGGCGCCATTCCCCGGGGCGGCGGCACAGGCAGCTGCCGGGACAGCAAAAGTGCCATTTATCGGTTCGCAGAAATTATCAAATGGACCGCGCGGCATGCAGCGCCAATACTGGCTCCAACACGACGGCACGAGGCTGCTCCTCCATCCCGGAGGCCGCAGCGGACTCAGTGACCGCTCCCAGGAGACAAGATGCTGCTCAACCGCCGCCACCTCATGGCTGCCGCGCTGGCCGCCGCCTGCGTGCCTGCCGCCATGGCCCAGTCCTATCCCGCCAAGGCCATCAAGGTCATCGTGCCCTTCCCGCCGGGCGGCGGCACCGACATCATCGCCCGCGAGGTGACGCAGAAGGTTTCCACCGCCACCGGCTGGACCTTCGTCATCGACAACCGCCCCGGCGCGGGCGGCAACCTGGGGGTGGACACGGCGGCCAAGTCGCCGGCCGACGGCTACACGCTGGTGCTGGGCCAGACCAGCAACCTGGCCATCAACCCGACGCTCTACCCGAAGCTGCCCTACAACCCGCTGAAGGATCTGGCGCCCATCACGATGGTGGCGACCGCGCCGCTGGCCATCGTCGTGTCCGCCACGTCGCCCCACAAGACGCTGGCCGACCTGGTGAATGCCGCCAAGGCCAAGCCGGGTGCCGTGAACTTTGCTTCGCCGGGCAACGGCACTGTGGCCCACCTCACGGGCGAGCTGTTCCAGAAGGCCGCCGGCGTGCGCTTCCAGCACGTCCCGTACAAGGGCGCCAACCAGGCGCTCAATGACATCATCGGCGGCCAGGTGGACATGTACATGGCCTCCGTGCCCTCGGTGCTGCAGCAGATCCGCAACGGCAAGCTGCGCCCGCTGGCGGTGTCCTCCGCCAAGCGCGTGGACGACCTACCCCAGACGCCCACCGTGGCCGAGGCCGGCTACAAGGGCTTCGACGCCACCACCTGGTTCGGCTTCCTGGCCCCGGCCGGCACGCCCAAGGACATCGTGGCGCGCCTGAACACCGAGTTCAACAAGGCGCTCCAGCAGCCCGACCTGCGCAAGCGCCTGGGCGAGGAAGGGGCCGATCCCGCCGGCGGCACCCCCGACCAGTTCGCAGCCCTGATGCGCGACGACATGCAGCGCTGGGGCAAGGTCGTCAAGGAGTCGGGCGCCAAACTCGACTGATTTCAGCTCGCTCTTGGAAGTGAAGTAAACCGTTCGGGCTGAGCCTGTCGAAGCCCTGCGGCGACATCCGAGCGCCTGCCCTTCGACAAGCTCAGGGCGAACGGGGGAAGTCTCTTCAGATGACTTCCCAAGGTCCCCCATCTCTCTGCCGCGCGCGGTCCTCGCCGCGCGGCCCCTGTCCTGGTTTCCAACGGAGATTCTCATGAGTCAAGCTGCCGCATTGCCCGACGTGATCCGCAACGTCGAGCGCCTGTCCGCCGACATCGTCAAGCAGGCCTCCGAATTCCCCTCCTCCATCCTGGCCGACGTGGCCGGCCGCCGCGGGGCGCTGCACGGCCGCATCGCGCCGCTGAGCCCGTCGATGCGCTTCGCGGGCACGGCCATCACCGTGGAAGTGCGCCCGGGCGACAACCTGATGATCCACGCGGCGATGGCCGTGGCCCAGCCGGGCGACGTGATCATCGTGGACGGCAAGGGCGACCTCTCCAGCGCGCTGATGGGCGAGATCATGTCCCAGCAGTGCGTGGCGCTGGGCATCGCGGCCGTCGTCATCGACGGCGCCGTGCGCGACAGCGAGGCCATTCGCGAGCTCGGTTTCCCGATGTTCGCCGCGGGCCTCAACCCCAACGGTCCGACCAAGAGCGTTGCCGGCCGGCTGAACCACCCCATCTCCATCGGCGGCGTCACGGTCCATCCGGGCGACCTCGTGGTGGGCGACGCCGACGGCGTGACGGTGGTCGAGCGCGCCAAGGCCGCCTCGCTGATCCCCCTGGCCGCGGAGAAGGTTGCTGCTGAAACCAAGCGCATCGAGGGCATCAAGAGCCGCCAGGCCTTGCGCCCGGGCTGGCTGGACGGCGCGCTGCGTGCGGCCGGCGTGATCAAGGACGGGGAGACGCTGTGATGAGCACGAAGAAGCCCGTGTTCCTGATCACCGGTGCGGACCTGGCGCCCCAGGCGCTGGCGCTGCTGGGCGACTATGAAGTCGTGTTCGCCGGCAAGACGCCCACCGAGGAAGGCATCGTCGAGCTGTGCAGGCAGCACGACCCGGTTGCCATCATCGTGCGCTACAGCAAGGTGGGCGCCGCCGCGATGGATGCGGCATCGTCGCTGAAGGTGATCTCCAAGCATGGCAGCGGCACCGACACCATCGACAAGGCCGCGGCCGCGCAGCGCGGCATCCAGGTGAAGGCGGCCGTGGGCGCCAACGCCGCGGCGGTGGCCGAGCAGGCGCTGGCGCTGCTGCTGGCCTGTGCCAAGTCCGTGGTGCAGCTGGATCAGCGCATGCACGCCGGCCACTGGGACAAGGCCACGCACAAGAGCGTGGAGCTGGGTGGACGCACCATCGGCCTCGTCGGCCTGGGTGCCATCGGGCTGCGCTTCGCGCGCATGGCCGACGCCATGGGCATGCGCGTCCTGGGCTTCGATCCCTACGCCAAGGACCTGCCGGCCTACGTGAAGAGCGTGGACCTGGAGACGCTGTGGCGCGAGTCGGATGCAATCTCGCTGCACTGCCCGCTCACCAGCGACAACGCCAAGCTGCTCAACGCGCAGACGCTGGCCAAGTGCAAGCAAGGTGTGATCGTGGTGAACACCGCGCGGGGCGGCCTGATCGACGAGGAAGCGCTGCTGCAGGCCATCCGCAGCGGCCAGGTACGCAGCGCGGGCCTGGACAGCTTCGCCGTCGAGCCGATGACGGCGCCGCATCCGTTCCACGGCGAGTCGCGCATCACGCTGAGCCCGCACATCGGCGGCGTGACCAGCGATGCCTACGTGAACATGGGTGTCGCGGCGGCGCAGAACGCGCTGGCGGTGCTCGGGGCCTGAAGGGAGCCGGCTCATGGCGCAGCGCTGGAAGCAGGCCCCCGAGGGCAGCCACTGGGGCGAGTTCGGCCCTGACGATCAGCGGGGGCGCATGAACCTCGTGGACCGGGGCAAGGTGCTGCAAGGCATGGCCGAGGTCCGGGAGGGGCAGACCTTCTGCCTCTCGCTGCCCCTGGACCTGCCCGGCGGCGACGCGCTCAACCCGCGCCGGCAGCCGCCGCGCCATTTCGCGACGCTGCGCAACGGCGCCAGCGCCGGGCAGCAGGGCTTCTGCTGGTCCTACGCGGTGGAGGATCCGCTGCTCACCGACGTGGTCAACGACGACGTCGTGCTGATGAGCCTGCAGTACTCCACGCAGTGGGACAGCCTGGCGCACGTGGGCAGCCACTTCGATGCCGATGGTGACGGCGTGGCGGAATCCGTCTTCTACAACGGCTTCCGCGCGGGCGAGGAGATCCGCGCCGCGCAGGCCGACCCCGATGCGCCGGCCCCGTGGGCCCGTTATCCGGGCCCGCACGCCGGCGCGCTGGGCATCGAGCGCCTGGCCGAGCACGGAGTGCAAGGCCGGGGCGTGCTGATCGACCTGGAGCACCACGTCGGCCGGCAGCGCACTGCCGTGGGCTACGACGCGCTCATGCGTATCCTGGAGGCCGACGGCATCGAGGTGGAAGCCGGCGACATGGTGTGCGTGCATACCGGCTTCGCCGACGCGCTGCTGGCGATGAACCGGCAGCCCGATGTGCAGCGGCTGCACGACCTGGGCAGCGGCCTGGACGGGCACGACCCGCGGCTGCTGAACTGGATCGTGGACGTGCGCCTGGCGTGCCTGATCGCCGACAACCCGGCCGTCGAGCTGACCGGCGTCAGCCTGCAGACGCCCACGCCGCTGCGGCGCCCGCGGCTGCCGCTGCACGAGCATTGCCTGTTCAAGAACGGCATCCACCTGGGCGAGCTCTGGTATCTCACCGAGCTGGCGCGCTGGCTGCGCGGCCACGGCCGCAGCCGCTTCCTGCTCACCGCGCCGCCGCTGCGCCTGCCCGGTGCGGTGGGCTCGCCGGCCACGCCCATCGCCACCGTCTGACCCTGCCTCTTCAGGAGGAAGCTCATGGCATTTTCGTTACAGGCCCTGGCCGCGGCGGCGCTGAGCCTGCTGGCCGGCACGGCACACGCCGCATGGCCCGAGCGGCCGGTCCGGCTGATCGTTCCTTATCCCGCGGGAGGCGCGGCCGACAGCATCGCCCGCGTCGTGGCCACGCAGTTGTCCGAGCGGCTCAAGCAGCAGGTGCTGGTCGAGAACCGGGCCGGCGCGGGCGGCACCATCGGCGCGCAAGCGGTGGCCCAGGCGCCGGCTGATGGCTACACCTTCCTCTACGACGCGACCTCGTTCGCGGTGAATCCGAACCTCTTTCGCAAGCTGGGCTTCAGCTATGCGAAGGATTTTGTTCCGGTATCCATGGTGGCGCGTATCCCGACGCTGCTTGTCGTGCCGGCCACGGCGCCGGTGGGATCGGTGGCCGAGCTGGTGAAGGCCGCCCGTTCGCCCCAGGGCCCGCTGACCTATGCCTCGGCGGGCAACGGCAGCGCGTCACAGCTCACGGCCGCCATGTTCGCCCAGGGTTTCAACGTGCCCATGGTGCACGTGCCCTACAAGGGCGGCGCACCGGCGCTGACCGACCTGGCCGGCGGGCAGGTGCAGCTGATGTTCAGTGCCGTCACGGCCTCGCTGCCGCTGGTCAAGGCGGGCAAGCTCAAGGCGCTGGCCACGGCCTCGCCGCAGCGGCTGCCCACCCTGCCCGACTTGCCCACCGTGGCCGAGTCCGGCCTGCCCGGCTTCCAGGCCTTCGAGTGGAACGCGGTGTTCGCGCCGGCGGCCACGCCGGCGGACATCGTGGCCCGCATGGAAGGCGAGCTGCAGCAGGTGCTCACCTCGGCTGCGGTGCGCCAGCGCCTGGACGATCTGGGAGCCCTACCGGCCACGGGCGGCGCCAAGGAGCTCGACCGTTTCGTCAAAGCAGAAACCGCCCAGTGGGCCCGCGTGATCAAGACGGCGGGCATCACACTCGACTGAAGGAGACATCACCATGAAGAAGATCCTCACTGCCCTTGCCGCTGCCGGGCTGCTGGCCGCCGCCACGCTGGCCCAGGCGCAGAGCTATCCCAGCAAGCCCGTCAAGATCATCGTGCCGTACCCGCCCGGCGGCGCGGTGGACGTGGTCACGCGCAAGATGGCCGCGCAGCTGCAGGCGCAGACGGGCCAGACCTTCTTCGTCGAGAACAAGGCGGGGGCCACCGGCACCATCGGCATCACGTCAGTGGTGAACGCGCCGGCCGACGGCTACACGCTGGTGGCCAACGACACCACCTACGCGCTGCTGCCGCACATCTTCAAGAAGCTGCCCTTCGATCACCAGAAGGACCTGCTGCCGGTGTCGGCCTTCGTGTTCGCGCCGATGGCCGTGGTGGTCAAGGCCGACAGCGACAAGAAGACGCTGGGCGATCTCGTGACCGCGGCCAAGGCCAAGCCCGAGACGGTCACCTACGGCACGGGCGGCGCCGGCACGACGCCGCACTTCGCCGCCGAGGCGCTGGGCATCGCCACGGGCGCCAAGTTCATGCACGTGCCCTTCAAGGGCGCGGGCGAGGCGACGCTGGCCATGCTCTCGGGCACCATCGATTTCCAGATCGCCTCCACGCCCGGCATCATCGGCCAGGTCAAGGGCGGCAAGGCCCGGCTGCTGGCCATCAGCGGCGAGCAGCGCCTGCCCTCGCTGCCGGACGTGCCGACCTTCGCCCAGGCGGGCGTCAAGGACTTCAGCGTCGTCAACTTCACCGGGCTGTGGGCGCCCAAGGGCACGCCGGCCGACGTGGTGGCGCGGCTGCAGAAGGAGATCGCCACGGTCATGGCGACGCCCGAGATGAAGTCCTACGCCGAAGGCATCGCCGCGGCGCCGGGCTACTGGGATGCCGCCGCCTTCGGCAAGGAGCTGGCTTCGCGCACCGCCTACTGGGGCAAGATCGCCGCCAACACCGCCTTCGAGCGCCAGTGACCATGTTCCTGCTGCATCCCCCCCAGGTCCGCGATGCCGAGGTCTTCACCCGCATGCCGGCCGAATTCCGGCGCAGCGGCGTTCCCTCGGCATGGGCCGATGCCAACCGCGGCGGCGTGCCCTGCGACTCCTTCCTCGAAGGCCCGGTGTTCGATGAAGCCGGCAACCTCTACGTGTCGGACATCCCCTTCGGACGCATCTTCCGCATCGACGCGCAGGGCCGCTGGGAGCAGGTCGCGGAGTACGACGGCGAGCCCAACGGCATGAAGTTCCTGAGCGAGCGGGAACTGCTGATCACCGACTACAAGAACGGCCTGATGGTCTGCGACGTGGGCAGCGGCGCCATGCGGCCTTTCCTGGAGCGGCGCAACAGCGAGCGCTTCCGCGGGGTGAATGACCTGACCTTCGACTCGCAGGGCAACCTCTATTTCACCGACCAGGGCCAGAGCGGCCTGCACGACCCCACCGGCCGCGTGTACCGGCTGCGCCCGTCCGGGCAGCTGGACCTGTTGCTGTCCAACGTGCCCAGCCCCAATGGCGTGGTGCTGTCCAGGGACGAGAAGGTGCTGTTCGTCGCCGTGACGCGCGGCAACTGCGTCTGGCGCGCGCCGCTGATGCCCGATGGCAGCGTGTCCAAGGTCAGCCAGTTCTTCAGCTCCTACGGTCCCAGCGGCCCGGATGGCCTGACCATGGACGAGGCGGGCCACCTCCTGGTCGCCAACCCCGGCCTGGGCTGCTGCTGGGTGCTCAACCACCGCGCCGAGCCGGTGCAGGTGATCCGGAGCCCCGAAGGCGCGTCGCTCACCAACCTGGCCTTCGGCGGCGCCGAGCGGCGCACGCTGTACTGCACCGAGTCCGTCTCGGGCTCGATCCTCATGGCGCGCATGGAGTCTCCTGGCCTGCCGTGTGCCCGCCCTGTGCAAGCGCCATACGCGGCACCTGGCGCATGAAGTTGCGGTCTCCTCCGCATTGGCTGCGCCCGTGTCGCTGGCTGTTTACGGCCGACCCCTTGATTTCGACGGGCGCTTCCGTTGAGACAACCTTGCCACTCTCGCGCAGGGCCACTGTCCACAAGCACCTGGCGGCATCCCGGCCAGCGTGGATGCCCGCCTGCGCAGGCATGACGAGGGAACATGTCAGCGTCGGCTTCGAAGCTGCGTCAGGCCGCGCCCTCCCCCGTGACGCGCTTGGGGTGCTTGGCAGTCCGGCGTGACCGGGCCTTGGGGTTGATCACGCCGTCCTTGAACGACGTGAACAGCTCGATCAGCCGCTGCGCCGCTGGCAGCAGGTAGCTGTCCGCGCGGTAGGACACGGTCAGCCGCCGGCGCATGGTCGTTTCCTTGAGCACCACTTCCCTCAGCGGCGTGCCGGCGCCCACGTGGTAGCGCGACACAAAGCTCAGCAGCCCGGTCTGCGCGATCAGCGGCGGAAGCATGAGCAGCATGGTGCTTTCGATCTGCACCACCGGGCGCGGCAGCCGCGCGCGATCGAAGGCCTGGTCCAGCCAGTCGCGCGTCGGCGCACCAGGCGGCTGAAGCACCCAGTGGTAGGCCGTGAGATCGCTCATCGTCAGCGACTTCTCGAAAATCGGGTGGTTGGCGCTGGCGGCCACCACGATGCTGTCCTGGGTCAATGGACTCGACACGAAGCCAGGCTCCGCAGCGGTTTCTGTCGCAACCATCAGGTCCAGCTCACCGGCCTTGAGCTGCGGCTTGAGCACGTCCACCAGTCCGACGACGGTCTTCATGGTCACGGCCGGCGCCTCGGACAGCAGTTGCCGGGTCACGGCCGGCAGCAGGAACTCGGCCGCAGTGGGCACCACGCCGATGCGCACATGCCCCGACAGCCCACGGCCGATGTCGCCGATCTCGCGCTGGGCGTCCTCGACGTCGAAACGCATGCGCTGAGCCCACTTCTGCAGGATGCGCCCCGCCGGCGTGAGCCGTATGCCGCGCCCCGACTTCTCGAACAGCGGTGCTCCACAAGCCTCTTCCAGCCGCCGCACGCAGCTCGTGAGCGCGGGTTGCGTGCGGTGCAGCTTCTGCGCCGCGCGGCCGATGTGCTGCAGCTCGGCAATCGTTTCGAAGTAGCGCAGGTCGCGCAGGTCCATTGCAAAAGCTCCGTGAATGGTTTGCCAGAAATTATCAAATGGACGCTTGTGAACCTGCTGCGAATACTGGCGCGCCCTTCGGGTCATTCATCCCAAGTCCAACAGGAGACACATGTCCATTCGCAATCACGCCCTCGGCACTGCAGCCCTTGCCGCCACGCTCGGCCTGCCCATGCTCGCAACGGCCCAGACCAACGTCACGGTGTACGGCATCGTCGATGCGAGCGTGCGCCGCGCCGACAACGCCAATGCCGCGGGCGATTCGGTGACCTCGCTCAACGATGGCGTCTATGTCGGCAGCCGCTTCGGCCTGCGTGGCAGCGAAGACCTGGGTGGCGGTTTCAAGGCCGTCTTCACGCTGGAAAACGGCTTCGATCCCTCCAGCGGCGCGCTGCAGCAGGCCAACGCCAGCGCCAGCAACGGCTCGGGTGCTGCGACCGGTGGCCGACTCTTCGGCCGCGAAGCCTCGGTGGGCCTGGATTCACCGCTGGGCCTGGTGACGCTGGGCCGGCAGTACACGCTGGCGCATCCGCTCTCCGGCCGCTTCCAGCCGCAGCCCAACCCGAACCTGGACGCGATCTCGATGTTCAGCACCCACCACGTGGCGCGCCAGGACAACGTGGCCCGCTACTTCAAGCAGCTCGGCCCCGTGGGCGTGTACGCCAGCTACACCTTCAACGAGGGCAACGGCCGCGGGCGCGGCGTGGGCGCCACCTATGGCGCGGGTCCGCTGGAGCTGGTGGCGTACTACCAGGAGATCAACAACGCGGCCAACACCGCCACGCGCGGCATCTCGGGCGCGGGCGGCAGCTACGCCGTGAGCAAGGATCTCAAGGCCTTCCTGGGCTACATGAAGCGCAACGATCGCGGCACCAGCGCCCAGGAGAACGACGTGTGGAGCATCGGCGTGAACTACAACATCACGGCGCCGCTGGTGCTGACGGTGAACGTCGCGCAGGACCGCCAGAGCGTCGTGAACCCGGGCAAGCGCAAGATGGGCTACGTCGGGCTGGACTACCTGTTCTCCAAGCGCACCGACGTGTACGCCGAGGTGGACAACAACCGCCTGAGCGGCGCCTATCCGCTGCCCGCCTTCATGGGCACGCGGGCGTCGTCCACCAGCTTCTCCGTCGGCCTGCGCCACCGCTTCTGACCGACGGTCGGGGTGCGGCCGGCGTGTGTGGCCCAGGAGCCGCCGCACCACGTGCCGATCGCCGGGGCCACCGGCTTGGCGTAGGCTGGCCGGAGCCGTTCTTGCTGTGAGCCGCCATGTCCCAGCCCATCCGTCCGCAGCCCGCGTGTACTCCAAGCGCCTCCAGGCGACGACGGCGCCCGAAGGCCGTGGTCCGGCTCGGCCTGGCAGTGCCCTTGGCGGCGTTGGCACTGGCCGGCTGCGGCTCCCTGCGGCCTGCCAAGGGGCCGCTGGATGTGCAAACGTACAAAGCCGACTGCGCGGCCTCGCAGCGCACGCTCGTCGCCCTGCTGCCCGGCGTGTATTCCGATCCGCAGGACTTCGTGCGAAAGGGCTTCATCCGCGAGCTGCGCGAGCGCCACATTGCCGCTGATGCGATGCTGGTGGACGCCCACCTGGGCTACTACCAGAACCGCTCCATCGCGACCCGGTTGCAGACCGACGTGATCGGGCCGGCCCTCGCGGCGGGCTATCGCTCTGTCTGGCTGGCCGGCATCTCGCTCGGCGGCTTCGGCGCCTTGCTGCACGAGGAGCTTCAACCGGGACAGGCGGCCGGACTGGTGCTGATCGCGCCGTACCTGGGGGTCAAGGAGATGGCCCCGGCCATCCAGGACAGCGGCGGCCTGAAGCGGTGGCAGCCTCCCCCGGGTGAGGACGTCAACGTCCGGCTGTGGCGCTGGCTGCAGAGCTACGCGAACCAGGCTTCTCCCAGCCCGACGCTCTACCTGGGCTTCGGCCTGGAGGACCGTTTCGCGCCGTCGCACCAGCTGCTGGCGGCCAACCTGCCGCCGCGCCAGGTCTTCACCACGGCGGGGGGCCATGACTGGCCGCAATGGCAACAGCTGTGGCGGCAGATGCTGGACGCCCTGCCGCTGCCGCGCTGCGAGGCGCCAGTGACGGCCGCGGCGCCGCAGCGGTGAGCTCACGCGGGCCGGAGCCAGACCGGTGAAAGCAAGTGGCGGTGGATCGTCTCGCCGGTGCTGTCCACGGCGACCGTAACTGGGAAGTCGGCCAGCTCGAATTCGTGGATCGCCTCCATGCCGAGGTCTTCAAAGGCCAGCACCCGCGCGCCGCGGATCGCCTTGGACAGCAGGTAGGCCGCACCCCCCGTGGCTGCGAGGTAGGCCGCGCCGTGGCGTGCGATCGAAGCCACGGCATCCGCTCCCCGCTCCGCCTTGCCGATCATGGCCAGCAACCCGGTGCGCTGCAGCAGCGGCTCCACGAACTTGTCCATGCGTGTGGCCGTGGTCGGCCCAGCCGGACCGACCGCCTCGTCCCCAACCGCGTCCACCGGACCGACGTAGTAGATGACGCGGTTGCGCAGTTCCACGGGCAGCGGTCCGCCGCGCTGCAGGAGGTCCGCCAGGCGCTTGTGGGCCGCGTCGCGTGCGGTCAGCACCTTGCCGGACAGCAGCAGTGTCTGGCCGATGCGCCAGCGGGCGACATCGGCCCGCTCCAGGCTGTCCAGGTTGACGCGCACCGCATCGGGCACGTCGAAGCGGTCGGGAATGCCGTCCCAAAGCGCCGGTGACGGCATCCCGATGCGGGCGGGCCCCGAGCCATCGAGCCTCACCCGCACGTAGCGCGTGGCGGCGCAGTTCGGGACCAGGGCCACGGGGATGGTGGCGGCGTGGCACGGCGCCGTCTTCAGCTTCACGTCCAGCACCGTGCTCAGGCCGCCGAGCCCTTGTGCGCCAATGCCCAGCCGGTTGACGCGTTCGTACAGGTCCAGCCGCAGCGCTTCCTCAGGACCAGCGGCGCCGCGGGTACGCAATTCCTGGATGTCGATCGGCTCGAACAGCGAGAGCTTGGCCAGCAGCATGGCCTGCTCCGGGGTGCCGCCGATGCCCAGCCCCAGGATGCCGGGCGGGCACCAGCCTGCGCCCATGCCGGGCAGTTGCTGCAGCACCCAGTCGGCAACGCTGTCGCTGGGATTGAGCGTGGCAAAGCGCGCCTTCACGTCGCCCCCACCGCCCTTGGCAACGACGAGGACCTCCAGTTCGCAGCCCTCCACCAGCTCGCAGTGGACGACGGCCGGCGTGTTGTCACGGGTGTTCAGGCGCCGTCCCAGCGGGTCGCTGACCATCGTGGCCCGCAGCGGGTTGGCGGGATCGCGGTAGGCGCAGCGCACCGCCTCGTCGGCGACGGCCTGCAGGCTGCGCGGCGGCGCGCCGTCGCGGCGGTAAAGCTGCACGCCGCATCCCATGCGCACGAAGAGCTGCGCCACCCCGGTGTCCTGGCACAGCGGCCGGTGGCCCAGGGCGCTGAGACGGCTGTTGACCAGCAGCTGTTCGATGGCCGCGCGGGCCGGCGGGTGTGTCTCCGCGGCGTGTGCGCGGCGCAGCGCCCGCACGAAGTCCGCCGGATGGTGGTGGCTGACGAACTGCAGCGCCTCGGCGATGCTGCAGGCCAGGTCCTCCTGCGCGATGGCGGCCATGGCGCATCAGTCCGGCTGGATGTTGGCGTCGGCGGCGACCTTGCGCCAGCGCTCCACCTCGGCTGCCGTGTGCTGGGCGAAAGCCTCCGGCGCGTACTGCGCCTCGGGCAACAGCTTGATGCCCTGGTCGGCCATCTTCCTCGTCCATTCCTTGTCGCCCAATGCCTTCATGTAGGCCTGGTGCAGCTTGCTCACCACGTCCTTGGCCGTGCCCTTGGGCGCGTACAGGCCGTACCACGTCGAGGCCTCGAAGCCGGGCAGCGTCCTCTCGGTGAGCGTGGGCACGCCCGGGTATTGCGGCATGGGCGTGGGTGAAGTCAGCGCGATGGCGTTGAGCCGCCCGCCGGCCACTTGCGGTAGCGCCGTGTTGGTCTGGTCGAACATGGCGTCCACCTGGCCGGCGATCAGGTCGTTCATCGCCGGCGCCACGCCCTTGTAAGGCACCGGCGTGACGTCGATGCCGGCCTTGGACTCGAACAGCGCGGCCACCAGGTGCGAGCTCGATCCCACGCCGGCATTGCCGAAGTTGAGCTTGCCCGGCTTGGCCTTGGCCGCCGCGATGAGCTCCGCCGCCGTCTTGTAGGGAGAGGACTTGGGTACCAGCAGCACCAGCGGCGTGTCGGGGAAGCGGAACACCGGATCGAAGCTCTTGACCGGGTCATAGGTGAGCTTCTTGTACAGCGCGGGCGCGGCGCCCATGTAGCCCAGGTGCCCGACCAGGAAGGTGTAGCCATCGGGCGCGGCCTTGGCCGCCTTGCCTGCGCCGATGGTGCCGCCGGCGCCGCCGACGTTCTCGATGATGATCTGCTGGCCGATGTGCTTCGTCACCTTGTCGGCGATGTCGCGCGCCATGGCGTCGGTGGGACCGCCGGCAGCGAAAGGCACGATCCAGGTTAGCGGCTTGGCAGGCCAGGCCTGTGCCTGTGCCAGCGGCGTGCCCAGCAGCGCGACGGCGGCACAGGCGAGCTTGAAGGTCTTCATGGGTTGTCTCCTCAACGGGGGCATGGGGGCCGCTGCGGCCCCTGCCGTGTGGCTAGAGCGCAGCGGGTGCAGGCGTTTGAGCGGACCGGGCCGCAGCCGCCAGCCGGGTGGAACCTGAATCGGCTTCAGGCAGCGGTCTTCGCGGACAGCGCCAGCGCGCGGTCCACCATCTGCGGCGCCAGGCCCAGGTAGTTGGCCGGGTCGGTCAGGCGGTCGATGGCGGCACGGTCGAAGGCGTCCCGGCCGTCGCCGGGCTTCACGCAGTCCATTGCCACCGTGGACGAACTGGCGCTGGCCAAGGAGCTGGGCTGCCCGGGCGGCACGCGCTGGCTGCGCATCAGCAGCTTGCGCATGGACGGCGGCAAGAAGAGCCGCCCCATTGGCTGGACCGACGTCTACATCGACGCCTCCTACACCGAGGTTCCGGCGCTGGTGCGCGAGTCGCCGCAGGAGCTCATCAGCTCGCTGATCGAGAAGCGCTATGGCCGTCGCATCGCCTGCGTGCAGCAGGAGGTCAATGCGGTCAGCCTGTCAAAGGCATTGAGCGAGCCGCTGGTCGCCGAGGCCGGTTCCCCGGCCCTGAAGATCGTGCGCCGCTACCTGGGTTCGTCGGATGTGCCGTTCGAGATATCGGTCTCGATCCACCCGGCCGACCGGTTCACGTTTTCCATGCAGATGAACCGGGCGCGGGAGTAAGCCAGCCGGTCCGGCGTCACGAAGTCGAAATCCTTGCCCGCTTTGCACAGCAGGCGCCCCGCTGCGCGACTTCTCAACCCGCCACGGCCGTCGCGGCGGGTCGGGTGTCCACGGCCAGGCAGCAGGCCGCTGTCACCAGCGCCAGCAGGATGTGCAGGACGTACAGCCCCGAGAAGTCGCCGCGCTGCACCCCGGCGTGACCCACCAGCAGCACCGTGAGTGCCACGCCGATCACGGAGCCGATCTGCCGCGTGGCCTGGTTCACCGCGTTGCCCACGGCGTAGTGACCGCTGGGCAGCCGGCTCACCGCGGCAGCCGTGAGCGAGGGCAGCACCATGCCGACGCCCAGGCCGCTGAGCAGCAGCCCCGGCAGCCATTGCGCGAGGTACGCCGGCTCCAGGCCCGGCACCGTGAGGAACCATGCGCCACTGAGCGCGTAGAGCAGTGCGCCGCCCACCAGGAAGAGCCGGTGGCCCAGCCGCGCGGCCAGCCGCCCGGTGACGATGGCCGTGGGCATCACCAGCAGCGGCCCCGGCGTGATGGCCAGCCCCGCACGCGGCAGCGGGTAGTGCCACAACGCCGTGAGGTAGAAGAACACCCCGAAGAACATCATCGCGAAGGCCGCGCCGAAGGCCAGCGTCGCCACGTTGACCCAGCGGTAGGTGCGGTGGTGGAAGAGCGCCAGGTCCACCAGCGGCGCCGGTGTGCGGCGCGCCCAGGCCACGAAGCCCGCCAGCGACGCCAGCCCCAAGCCGATGGCCGCCGCCACGTCGGCGTGGCTCCACGTGGGCGCGTCGGCCTGCACGATGCCCAGCGCCACGGCGCCGACGGCCACGATCAGCAGCGCCATGCCCACGCCGTCCAGCCGCTGCTGCCCCGGCCGGCGCGGCGACTCCACGATAAGCCGGGCGCCACGCCACAGCGCCAGCGCGCCCAGCGGCAGGTTCAGGTAGAAGGCGCAGGGCCAGCCCACGCTGTCGATGACGAAGGAGCCCAGGCTCGGACCCACGGCCGCCGCCAGCGCGCCCACCGCGCCCCACAGGCTCACCACCACGGCGCGCCGCTCCTGCGGGAAGGCCGCCAGCACGATGGACAGCGACGCGGGCGTGAGCAGCGCCGCGCCCACCGCCTGCAGCACCCGCGCGGCCACCAGCCACCACACGCCGGTGGCCAGGCCGCACGCCGCCGAGGCGGCCAGGAACAGCGTGACGCCGAGCATGAAGACGCGCTTGCGCCCGTGCGCGTCGGCCAGGCCGCCGGCCGGGATCAGCATGGCGGCGAAGACGACGGTGTAGGCGTTGAGCACCCACGACAGCTTGGCCGGCGAGGCGCCGGCAAAGGCCGCGCGCAGCGCCGGGAAGGCCGCAAAGAGCATGGTGGTGTCCAGCGACACCAGGAACACGGCGATGCTCGCCACCCAGAACACCGGCCAGGGTGCCGCGGCGCGGGTGGCCGGGGGTGGGTGGACAAGCGGGGCGGACTGGGTACGGGCCGTCATGGCGATCCTTCGAGCAGCTGGATGGCGCAGGCGCGGGCGCCTCAGCGCGGCTGCAGGTAGATGCCGGGCTCGGCCGAGAGCCCCTGCTTGACCGCGCGCGTGAGGTCGTCAGCCAGCACCTCTTCGGCGCCGGCCTCCAGGGCATCGAAGGCGCGGCGCACGATGTCGTCGGCGCTGGACTTCGGGGCATCGATGGCCTGGGTCATGTCGGTGTCTACAAAGCCCATGTGCAGCCCGAGCACCTGCGTGCCTTGCGCGCGCAGCTCGTGGCGCAGGCCGTTGGTCAGCGCCCATGCCGCGGCCTTGGTCGCGCCGTAGACAGCCAGGTCCATGCCGTGCACCCAGCTGGCCACGGACAGCACGTTGAGCAGCGCGCCGCCCCCGTGGGCCGCCGCCAGCACCGGCGCGAAGGCCCGGCTCAGCTGCAGCGGACCGAAGTAGTTGACTTCCATCTGCCGGCGTGCCGACGCCTCGCTGCCCTCGGCCAGGAACGTCCCGAGCTCGGCGATGCCGGCGTTGTTGATCAGCAGCGTGACGTCGCCGTGCCGCTGCGCCGCGGCGGCCACGTCCTCGGGCCGCGTCACGTCCAGCCGCACGGGCTCGACGCCGGGCAGCGTCACGCTGTGCGGGTCGCGGGCGCCGGCAAGCACGCGGCGTGCACCGCGCGCGAGCGCATGCCGGGCGAACGCGAGGCCCAGGCCGCGGTTGGCGCCGGTGATGAGGACGGTGGCGTTGTCGAGCTTCATGGCAGGTCCTTGGGAGGGGAGGAAAGGAATGGCCCATGAGTATGATGATCGTCATATTCAAGGGCGGCCGGTGGGTACCACCGGCTGCGGTGGCGGGAGGGGGTTTCAGCTCATGGCGTCAGCCACTGGCCGCGGTGGCGTCGAACTGGGCCAGCAGCGCCTGGCGGGTGCGCGACAGCAGGGCCTTGCCCTGCGCGTTGTCGCCCAGGGCGCGCGCGAGCTGCAGCGCGCCGACCATCTGGCTGGCAACGGCCTCGGCACTGCCCTTGAGCGCCGTCGCGGGCAGTGCCTGCTGCACCAGGGCGATGAAGGCGTGCACGCGTTGAGCCGCGGCCTCGCGGACCTGTGGCGCCTGGTGCGGCATCTCGCTGGCCAGCGCGGCCACCGGGCAGCCCTCGTCGACAGCGCGCAGGTGCGCTTCGGACAGGTAGCTCTCCACCAGCGCGCGCAGCGGGCTGGCGCCGCGCGAGCGGCGTGGCGCCGTGGCTTTGGCGATGCGCGCCGCGCTGTCGCGACCGGCATGCTCCAGCGCCTCCACCAACAGCGCGTCGCGCGAGTCGAAGTGCGCGTAGAAGCCGCCGTGCGTCAAGCCGGCCTCCCTCATGATGTCGGCCACGCCCACGCCCTGGAAACCGGCGCGGCGGATGGCGCGCGCGGCCGTCTCGACAATGCGTTCGTGGGTCAGTTCCTTGCGGCTAGGTTGGCGGTCCATGGCGGCAGTGTAGCGCCGAATATGATGATCGTCATATATTCGCGCGCTGCAGGGGCAAAAGGAAGGCTTGCGCACCGGCACGATGCCCGGCATGCGCTTCCACAGGAAAGTCTCGTGGCGACCCGGCGTTACGTGCAGGACGGGGCCCGACGACGACGGCATCAGTGCCAGGCTCCACCGCCAGAGCGTCGCACCAGTGATGCAGGACATCCACCAGCGTCGCATCCTGGCTGTAGTGGCCGTTGCTGGACGCGCTTCATCCATGCCGCTGCAGCCGTGCGGCTGTACCCGTGGGTGGGATTTGGTTGCACCGGCACCCAGATCCACGGCCCGGTGGTGAAATGGGCCTTCAGCCTTTGGAGCCGGCGAGCTGCGCATGCTCCCGCGCGATGCCTTCGGCCTGCTCCATCAGCAGCGGCACCAGCTGCTGCGCACGGCGCCTCGGCAGCCGCTGCGCCATGGCGTTGATGCTCAGCGAGGCCACGGGCCGGGCGTCCTCGCCGAAGACCGGCACGGCCAGCACGTGCGTGCCCGGGATCACGCCGGTTTCCGTGAACGCGTAGCGGCGCTCGCGCACTTCGCGCACGCGCCCCAGCAGCGCGGCGGCCGTGAGCCGGTAGCGCGAGAGCCGGCGCTCGTTGCGCTGCAGCAGCTGAGCGATCTCCGCGTCAGGCAGGAACGCCAGGATGGTCAGGCCCCCGACCCCCACGCCCAGCGGCAGCCGCGCGCCCGTGGCCACCGCCATGACCTGGATCGGGTAGCTGCCCGTTCGCCGGTCCACGCAGATGGAATCAGGGCCGCTGCGCAGCGTGAGCACCGTCGAGTCACCGGTGGCCTCGCACACCCGGCGCAGGAACGGCTCGGCCACGGCGCGGATCGGAAACGGCGAGGCGCGCGCCATGCCCAGCAGCGTGGCATCGCGCCCGATGAGGTAGCGCGTGCCGCGCGGCGAGCGCTCGGCCAGCCCCTCCTCCACGAGCACCTGCAGCAGCCGGTGCGCCGTGGGCCGTGTCAGGCCGCACTGGGCCGCGACGTCGGCCAGGCTTGCGCCCCGGTCCTGGGCCGCAGCCAGCGCGCGCAGCACGGCCACTGCGCGGCGCAGGCTCTGTGCTCCCTGCGTGCCCTGGAGGGGTTCTGCTGCATTGCTCGGCATGTCCATATTGTGGAATGAATTGGCGGTTTCTCACCCGCCGCTGTCCCCTTGCCCCTAGCCTTGGCCGCAGGTCGTTTCAGGAGCAGGACGTGAGACTTCGACAGGGCTACGACGTGGTCGTGGTGGGGGGTGGCACCGCGGGCGCCATCGCGGGGATCGCTGCGGCGCGCACCGGCGCGCGCACGCTGCTGGTGGAGCAGTACGGCAGCCTGGGCGGCGTACTGGCGCTGGGCATGTCGATGAAGGGCGTCCACGACGGCGCGGGACGCGTGGCACTGGGCGGCATCGGCCAGGAGCTCATCGAGCGAGCGCGCGCCATGGAAGGCGCCACTACCGTGTCCGCGCATCCGCGCCACGGTTCCGTCATGGGCCAGGACCCGGAAGCCTTGAAGCTGTGCCTGATGGAGATGGTGCGCACCTCGGGACTGCACGTGCTGCTGCACAGCTTCCTGGTGGACGCGCTGGTGGACGCAAACCAGATCCAGGCCGTGCGGCTGGCCAACAAGGCGGGGCTGGAGATCGTGCCGGCGCGCTGCTTCGTGGACTGCACGGGCGACGCCGACCTGGCTGCCGCGGCTGGCGCGCGTTTCGTCTTCGGGCGCGAGGGCGACGCCAAGGTGCAGCCGGTGTCGGCGATCTTCCGCGTCGGCGGCGTGGAGCTGGAGCGCACCTGGGCCTACCTGGAGGCGCATCCGGAAGACTTCGAAACGCCCCCAGGATACGTCGGCAACGAGTACAGCGTGGCGGCGTTCCGCAGCAAGCCGGGCGTGGGCGTGGCGGGCTTTCGCAGCCTCATCCGCAAGGCGCGCGCCGCGGGCGACTACACCATCCCGCGCGAGGACATGGGCTTCAACCCGCTGCCCGGGCGCCGCGAGGTCACCATCAACATCACGCGGGTGCACGGCATCGACGCCACCGATCCCGACCAGCTCACGCGCGCTGAGATCGAAGGGCAGCGGCAGATCCTGGAGGGCGTGCGCTTCCTGCGCCAGTACGTGCCGGGCTTCGAGCACTGCTACGTGGTCTCCAGCCCGTTCCAGATCGGCGTGCGCGAGACCCGCCGCATCCAGGGCGCCT
>JAEYPG010000340.1 GCA_023410975.1 Pseudomonadota bacterium | reverse complement strand
AGCCAGGACGCAGCGGCGGCCGCTGCTCGGCAAGGCCTGCTCGGGCCGCGCAGCGCCTGCGCCACGCGCAACAGCACGCCCAGCGCCGTCTCCGGGAACGGCGGCGGCTCCTGCGGCCGGATCCAGAAGCGGCTGACCAGGCCCGGCCCCGCACCGCCCTGCCCGGCCATGTGCAGGCAAAAGGCGTTGCCCGCGCCACCATGGTGCTCCCTGGCCTGGCTCAGGGCACGGTCCAGCGCGGCCAGCACCTCGGCGATGGGCGCTTGATGGGACGCGACCACCGCGCCCATGCAGGCCATGGACTGCGAACCCATCATGGGCATCAACCGTTCACCCAGGCTCACGCAGCCACGGCGCAGCCTGAGCCCCTGCAAGTCGGTAAAGCCCGGCAGCGCCGGCCACTCGCCCACGCCGCTGTAGGCCGCACGCAGCGCCAGCATGCACGGCAGCAGCGCGGCCACCGGCACCATCGCCAGCACGTCGTCGCCGCCGGCGTGGATCAAGCGGCCCCGGAAGACCTGCTCCACCAGGTGCCGCGCCACGCGGGTGCCGAAGTCGCCGAGCATGGCCGCGACCGCGGCATGGCGCACCGGCGAAGGCGGGCGAGGCGACTCGGCATAGCCGCGCAGCGCGGCCTGGCGGGCCGAGCGCTGCTGCACGGCGGTCCGCACCTGCGGATGCCAGCTGTCGATGAAGCGATGCTGGAAGGCCTTGTGCCGCCCGGGCATCCAGGCCCCCTCGCAGCCGCCGTCCATCCGGATCAGCGCGTAATGGGCCTGCGAAGGGGCCTTCGGGCCGATGGCCGCAGGGGGCGCGCCCGCCGCACTGCAGTCGCCGGGCTGGGGCAGCGCCTCGAACGCTTGCAGAACCTGGGCTGCCGCCAGCGCGCGCGCGGCCAAGTCATGCACGGCCGGGTACAGGATGCCGGCGCCGGGCTTGTGCAGGGCCACGCCATCGAGCGTGAGCTCGCGGCCGAGCGTCCGCCACACCGGCTCGTCGAACAGGCCCTGGCCGCCCAGGGCCCGCAGTGCCTGCCGCAGCGGCGTGGCGTCGGCCGTCGCACCCTGGGGCGCCACGGGCCAGTCGGCGCTGGCCCAGTGCAGCTCGGGGCCGCCTTGCAGCCGGGCATGAAGCTGCTCCAGCCAAGGAGCCCGCCCGGTGGCCTCTCCGGCCGCCGGCGCCCACTGCCGCGCGCGCTCGCGCACCGTGGCCACCAGCGCTTCGGCCAGGGATTGGGCCTGGGCCGCCGGCACCACGGCCAGGATGCTGTTGGGCAGCGGCGCGTGGCTGGGGTGCGGCAACCAGGCCGTGCCGGCCTGCTCGAAACGACGGCGCCAGTGCGGCGCCTGCCGCAGCAGCCAGCGGTCCGCCACGGGCGTGCCGCGCAGGCTCGGCGCCAGCACCGCGTCCGGCCCGAGCCGCTCGCAGATCAGCGTCAGCGCCTCGCCGACAAGCGAGGAGAACAGCTGGGCGGCGGCCTGCAGCTCGCCCACCGAGCCGACCGCTCCGATGAAGTCCGCCACCGGGCCGAAGCTCACGGCCAGCAGCGCCGGCGCGGCGTCGCCGCTCATCGCGCCCGCCAGCGCCGACACGACGTCCAGGTGCTGCCAGAGGCTGTGGTCGGGCACCCGCGTGTCCGACGGCAGCAGCCGCCACAGCTCGCCGAGCTCGGGATCGGCCAAGGCGGGCTCCGGGCCGAAGCGCCACAGGGCCAGCTGGGTCAGCCGCTCGTCCACCGTGCCGTCGGCGCGGCGCTCGACGAGGCGCCGGAAATGGTCCAGCGCAATGGCACCAAGGCGTGCTGCTTGCGCCTTCGTGAACCGGCCCAGCGGGATGGCCTGGCCCGACAAGGGATGCACCAGCAACGGCTGCTCGACGAAGCGCACGTCGGCCCAGGCCGGCCGCGGACGGCCCGGTTCGAAGGGCCACTGCGGCCGGTCGGCCGCGCCGGCGCAGTGCTCGGCACGACGGTCGAAATCCGACTCGCACAGTCCCAGCTCCACGCGCAACGCGGCCATGGCATCGCCCTGCGGCCCGAGGGGCCGCCCGGTGTTGCTCACGTCCTGCACCAGCGCCAGGGCCTTCTCGGTGGGCTCGTGCAGCCAGGCGGCGAGCTTGCGTTTCCAGATCGTGCCCATGCGTCAGTCCAGCCGGCGAGCCAGGTGCTCCAGCGAGTCGAGCACGCGGTGCACGTCCTGCCACAGCGGCAGCTCGTCAGGCAGGCGGCCCCGCAGCGCGTCGGACAGGAGCGCGGGCACGCGACAAGGCAGGTGCACGATGACGCCGCGCAGCCCGCCGCCGGCCGTGCGCTGCAGCTTGAAGCGCAGCTGGCTGGACAACCGGCTGTTGCGCTCCCAGCCCGGCAGCCGGATTTCGTGGTTCGTCACCGGGAGGGACAGCAGGTGGCGCCGCCCCAGGTCGCCGGGCAGTGCGTTCGGAAAGGGCGCGGCCTGGGTGCGCCAGGTGATCTTGAGCCGTGCCAGGTCCTTCATCACCCGGCGCCACGAGCTGCGCTCGGGGGTGAGCCACACCAGCGGCCCGCGTTGGTCGGTGCCGATGGCGTGCGGCCAGTCGCGTTCCAGGCAGGACGCCAGCGGCCGCAGCCAGGGTGCCAGCGCGGCGGCGCTCAGCGGCGGCAGGGCCGCGCCCTCCTCCTGCTCCAGGTACAGCGAACCCCAGGCGTTGCGTGCGCGAGCCCCCAGCGTGCCGAACCACTGCACCAGCCGCAGGGCGGCTTCGATCTCGGCGGCCGCGGGCTCGGGCAGGCGCAAGCGCAGGCGGTTGCACGAACGGTCTTCGATTGCGCTGCGCTGCGCGTGGCCGGGGCGGCCACCGCTGAGCCCGGCCTGCCGCGAATTCCGGTCGTATCCCAGCGGGCCATAGCCCAGGTAGAGCTCGGCGCCCACCGGGCGCCGCATCTCGGGATGGAACTCGCGCGGCTCCTCGGCGGGCCACCGCCGCAACGTGCCCTGGGCCCAGCCATCGAGCCGGATGCGCAGCCGCGAAGGCAGCGGCGCGCCCGCCGTGCCTTCGCCGCCGCCGAACAGGCGCGCCTCGGCCTGGCGCAGCGCCGCGACGCTGAAGTCCTCGTGCAGCTCCCGGGCCTTCACCACACGCCACCATTGGCGCAGCAGCGCCTTGATCTGCGGCGTGCGCCACTGCGCCAGCTGGTCGGCGTTGCCCAGGAAGGCCGGCGTGTTGAAGCTGATCCGGTAGCGAAGCTCATGCATGGCGAGGCACGGTGAGCCTGGCGCCGGCAAGGCACGGCAGCAAGGCGGCAAGGAAGTCAGGGACATGGGAGTTGAAAGCCGAGGCCGGCATCGCCCGCGCCCGGCGGCGTGTCCGCCGCTTCGATGGCGTAGCAGCCCAGCCCCATCGTCGCGGCCGAGCCCGCGTGTACGAATTGCCCCAGCCACAGGAACGGCCAGAACGGCCGCACCTCCGCGGCATCGAGCTCGACGTGGCCCATGACGCCGTCCATCGGCATAGAACGGCCCTGGCGTCGCGAAAAGCGCTGCTGCGGCACCGGCACGAGATGGTTGCGCATGGACACTCCGCGGGCCAGCGCCTTGAGCTCGGCAAACGGGGCCTGCAAAGGCACGCCGGCGTGGAAGGTCTGCAGCATCGAGATGCGCCGCACCAGCGTGCCGGCCAGTGCCGCGAAGTCCAGCGTGCCGGCATCCAGCACGCGGCCCTCGCGCCTGGCCCGCAACGGCGTCAGCCACCGCAGGCGCAACGCCTGCGAGGGAGGCGGCGGGACCTGCGGTGGCGCGGGCACCAGCGGTTGCAGCACGCCATGCGGGCCGTCGATGCGCCGCCACGGGCCGAGGCCGAGAACGCCTTCTTGGTGAACGCAGCGCAGGTCCAGGCGCACCCCCAGGATGCCGCCCTCGGCGCGCGCGGCGTGCCGCAATGATTGCGCGAGCAACGGCATCAGCGCGCTGGCCCGCCCGATCAGCGTCAGCAGCAGCCAGGCCTGGCCCCTGGACGCATCGGGCAGCTCCCGCAGCACGAACGGGTGCGGCGCGCTCGTGTACAGGCGCATCGCCGGCGCGTCGCGTGGGGGCGGTGTCTCGAACACGTAGGCGTACGCGCAGTCGTCCCGCCGCGGGCAACCGTCGCAGCGCGGCGCGCCCGTGAGGCACGCTGCCTCGCGCAACGCGTGCCCGAACGCGCCGCGCCAGGCGTTGCCCGCGAAGGGTGGACAAGCTCGTTCGATCGGCGCATCGAAGCCGAACAGGAAGCGCTGGACGCGCAGCGTGGGATGCATGGGTCTCCCCGGTGGGTTGTGGCCGGGCCCTGGCCGGGCGTGGCGGTGGGCGGTAGGTTGCGCAGCACCGTGCCGCCCTCGCCGGAAGGCTTGCGGCACCGACGGCACAATGCGCGGCCCCGCACGCGACGCCTGCCGTCCATCGGCGTGCCGCGACCAGCGGCCCGCCCTGCATGGCCGGCCTGGCATGCACGACCGAGTTCCCGGCCCGCGCCCGGGCCCGTGCACGCGCGCGTTCCCGCCAACCACCCGCGCTTGAGCACTCCATGGATCTGCGCCGAACCCTCGTATCCCGCCTGACCCTGTCCTTTGCCGGCCTGATCGTTGTCTTCAGCATCGTCTGGCTGCACGACCTGCGCGAGGACACCCTCGCGGAACAGGCTGCCGCATCGCGGCTGGTGGAGCTCATGCAGGCTGGCGACGGGCTCGATGCGCAGGCCCGCGTGGTGGAGGTACTGGCCCAGGGCGGGCTGCGCCACGTCACGGCCACGCTGCTGCAGTCCGGCGAACACGCGCCGCCCGCGCAGGCCTCGGCTTGGCTGGGCCTGCTGGGACTCTCTTCCAGCCCGGTCACGGACCACCGCATCGCGCTGGGAGACCGGGTGCTGCTCATCCGGCCCGAGCCCTCCAGCGAGCTGCACGAGAAGCTGGCGTCTTCGCTGCAGGTGCTGAGCATGCTGCTGGTCTTCTGCGCCGCCAGCCTGGGCATGACGTGGTTTGCCGTGCACCGCGCGCTGTCGCCGGTCAAGGAGCTCGAAGCGGGACTGCTGCGCCTGGAGCAAGGAGAGGCCACGGCCAGCCTGCCGCAGTTCGAGCTTCGCGAGTTCGCGGCCATCGCGGCCGTGATGGACCGGGTCGCCGCCAGCCTCAGCCGTGCCCGCGAAAGCCAGCAGCGCCTGACGCAGCAACTTATCGAGGTGCAGGACAAGGAGCGCCGCGAGCTGGCCGCCGAGCTGCATGACGAGTTCGGCCAGTCCCTCACCGCCATCAGCGCCTCGGCCGCCTACATCGAGCATCACGCCAGCAGCGCCGAGCCCTCGGTGGTGATCGAATGCGCGCGGGAGATCGGCAACGAGGTGCGCCGCATTTCCAGCCATGTGCGGCAGATGCTCTCCAGCCTGCGTCCCTACGGCATCGAGGACAGCGGCATGCGCGAAACCCTCTCCGAGCTGGTTGCGGCCTGGCGCACGCGGCTGCCGGACCGGCGTATCGAGTCGCGCATCGACGCCTTGCCGCCCCTGCCCGCAGCCGCCGGGCTGGCCCTTTACCGCGGCCTGCAGGAGGCCTTGACCAATTGGGTGCGTCATAGCGGCGCCAATACCGTGAACGTCGAATGTCTGGACCAGGGCCCGGTGATTCGGCTCAGGGTGGCCGACAATGGACGCGGCTCAGCGCGGCAGTTGCTTGAACAAGCCGGCGGCGGCCTGCTGGGTTTACGCGAGCGGCTGACGATGCTGGGCGGCAGTTTCTCCATCGAGGACGCGCCAAAAGGGGGTATCGTGCTCACCGCTTATGTGCCCGTAGCCAAAAGGGAAACGCAATGAAGATTCGCGTGATGCTGGTAGACGACCATGCGGTGGTTCGCACCGGTTATAGACGATTGGTGGATGCGGAGCCCGATATGCATATGGTGGCCGCCGTGGCCACGGCCGACGAGGCCTGCGCCGCCTTGCGAGATACTGAGGTTGATGTGGTCGTGATGGATTTGTCGCTGCGCGAAGGCAGCGGCCTGGAAGCGATTCGCCGGCTTCTGGAGCGCAAATCCGAATTGCGCATCCTGGTTTTCAGCATGCACCAGTCGGCCGGTTATGCAACCCAGGCACTGCGCAACGGAGCCATCGGCTACATCACCAAGAACTCAGAACCGCTGGAGATGATCGACGCCATTCGCAAGACATTCCAGGGGCAGCGGATTTTCTCTCCAGAAATTGCCCATGCCCTGGCCTGCCAGGCGGTGGAAGGGGGCGGTGCGCTTGAATGCCTCACGCCGCGAGAATTCGAGATTCTCAGGCTGGTGGCTGGAGGTGTTTCTCCCGCCAGCGTGGGCGACCAGTTGCACCTGAGCCCCAAGACCGTGCTGAACCATCTCTCCAACATCCGCCGCAAGCTCGAAGTCAACAGCGAGCTGGAGCTGTTGCTGCTGGCGGCCCGGCACGGCCTGGTGAACCTGCCGTCGGAAAACCGGCTCGATGGGCCCGCATGAGCTGACCCGCCGTTGATCGACCTTTCGCACTCCTCATCCCTTCTTCATCAGGGCACCTGCTCAAGCGGCAGGCCATGCGCATCAAGCTGATTTAGGACTTACGCAGCGCCCTTTGAGCTAGCGCCGAAGTCCCGCTTCTCGGCACTACTTCAGACGTGCGCCATCCGTACCGATGGGTTTTTCAGCTCTTGCTTCATGTAGCTCGATAGCATCTCCT
>JAEYPG010000258.1 GCA_023410975.1 Pseudomonadota bacterium | reverse complement strand
CGCCGAAGAGGGTGGCGCCGACGATCACCGACCCGAACGCCTCCGCGGGATGGATCGACACGGTGCGCGAGGTGATCCGGGGGTGGAGGATGTAGTTCTCGATCTGCTGGTAGGCGGTGCCGAACAGGATCACCCACACCGCGTCCAGGGGCTGCGCGGCGGCGGCAGCCGCCGGCTGCAACTGCAGCAACGCGCTGAAGGCGGCGTCGGTGACCGGCTGCACCGGCACGCGCAGCAGGAAGCGGTCGAAGAAGGCCTGCAGCGCCTCGTCGCCGGGCACCTCGTTGCTGGCGCCCACCACACTCACCAGCGGCGTGCGCGCACGGCCACTGCCGTTGTCGAACCCGCGCTCGTTGAGCAGCGTCAGCAGCGCGTTGAGGATGGCCGAGTTGGCCTTGAAGACCTCGTCGAGAAAGGCGATGCCCGCGGTGGGCAGGAAGCCGTCGGTCAGGCGCTCGTAGCGGTCGTCCTCCAGCGCCTTGAGCGACAGCGGTCCGAAAAGCTCCTCCGGCGTCGAGAAGCGCGTGAGCAGCCGCTCGAAGTAGCGCGCGCCGTCGAAGGCGCGGTGCAGGCGCCGCGCCAGCTCGCTCTTGGCGGTGCCGGGCGGGCCGATCAGCAGCACGTGCTCGCCGGCCAGTCCCGCCAGCAAGGCCAGCCGCACGGCGGTCTGGCGCTCCAGCAGACCGGCTTCCAGGGAGTCGAGCAGCGCGCCCAGGCGCGCGGAGTCAAGGCAAGTCATGCGCGATTGTCGCCACCCGGTCCGGGGGTCGAAAAGAAACGGGATCAAGAATTTGCTGGCGCACGGCGGCGCCTCGCCCCGCTTTACGCAGCTTTACCTGGGCTTTACGTGGCGCAGGTGCACCGCGCGCCACCGTGCGCCGTTGCTGACTCGGCCCTGCCTTGCGACGGGCAGGCCCACAGCCAAGGAGTTGCGTTCATGAGTTGCAAAAAATTCCTGGTCACGGTGCTGGCGCTGGCAGGCGCGCTGGGCAGCGGCCTGGCACAGGCCCATGGCGGCGACGTGCAGTGGTCCGTGACCATCGGCGCCCCGGTCGGCGTGCCGGTGTACCGCCAGCCCGCGCCGGTGTACGTGCCGGCGCCGGCCGTCATTCCGGCCCCGGTCTACCTGCAGCCGGCGCCGCTGAGCCGTCCGCGCGGCTATCACCACCCATCGCGCTGGGACACGGATGGCGACGGCATCCCCAACCGCCGCGACCATCTCTACAACCCGGCCTGGGACCGCGACGGCGACGGCGTGCCCAACCGCTACGACCGCTACAACAACCTGCGCCGCGACCGGGACGGCGACGGCATCCCGAACTGGTACGACCGGCGCGACAACCGCCGCTGAGCGCGCCAGCAGGGAGAGCGGCCCGGCCCGTGTCCTTCGGGCCACACCCGCCTCTTCATCAATGCGATGGCCGTGCTCCTTGCGGAAACACGGCCATCGTTCTGGTGCTGGTGGTGCTATTACGCACCGCGGCGCAGTCTCAGGGTGAGGGCATGAAGACGATGTCCACCCAGTAGTTCGAGGATTGGTGGGTAGAGCTCGGGAACTGCACGCCCGTCCCGCCGTATGTGAAGACGCCGTTGCCGCCGCTCTCGCCATTGGCCAGCAGGCGGATCGGGCCCGAGATCACGGCATTGCTGGCGAAGTACGCGTTGTCGACGGCGTAGCCGCCGTTGGGTGCGCGGTACGAGGCCACATAGACGGTGTTGGCCGTGACGGGGACCGGCGTGGGGAAGTTCACCTGCTGCCAGCCTGTGGCGGTTTCGTTGACGAACGGCGCACTGGCCAGGAGTGTGCCGCCGCTGCTCCACAAAGCGCCCTCGTGCGTGCCGGTGTTGCCAATGCCCTTATAGAAACGGACGCCGGTGACGTAGCCATTCTGGGTGACACGGAACTTCACGCCCAGGTTGACCACGTCGGGATCCGAATAGCTGGCCACCCTCGGCGTCGTGGCGGCGGTAAAGGCGGAGCACGGGCACCCCGTCGCGCCGACCGTCACGCTGCGGCTGGCAGGCGTAGCCTGGATGTTGCCGCTGTCATCCACGGCGCGTGCGAGGATGGTCGCCGGGCCAGCCACGGAGGGCGTCCAGGTGTAGCTCCAGGAGCCGCGACCGCTGGCTGGGTGCCAGGTGGTACCGTTGTCGGTGGACACCTCCACCGAGCCCACCACGCCGCCGCCAACGTCGCTGGCGGAGCCGGTGATGACCACGCTGCTGTTGGCCGGCACGCTGGCGCCGGCCGCCGGCGCGGTGATGACGGCCGTGGGCGCCGTCGTGTCGGTGGAGGCCGAGGCCGCCACCAGCGGCGATTGCAGCGTCGCCGGCTGCACACCCATGTCGGCAAACAGGTTCACCGTGGCCTGCTGCATGCGCTGGTCCACCGCCGTGCCGGGCCGGGTGTGGTTGGCATCCAGGCCCCAGGACCACTGGATCGTGCCCGCGCCGAACACCAGTGCGCCGTTGGCTTGGTGCCGGTACAGCGTGAGGTAGTGCGTGACGGTGCCGTTGCCGAAGGTCGAGCCGTAGTCCAGCAACGCACCGCCACTGCTGATGGTGGTCTGCGACAGCCGGATGAGCCCGGGCGGGCGCGCGCCGTTGTCCAGGTCCGAATCCCACTCGTAGCCCAGCACGCCGTTGGAGAGCGTCGCGCTCTGGCCCGTGCCCAGCGTGGCCACGGTGGTATTGCGCCAGAAGCGCATGCGCCCCTCAGCCTGCGGCACCGTGATGGAGTACGAAGTGCCGGTGTCGTTGTTCATGAAGATCGTGCCCGTGAGCGCGTTCTCCGGACGCCCGCCGTCGGAAGGCGGCGAGAAGCGCGGGTCGCGCCAGGTGCCGGTCCATACCGAGGTCGGGTCGATCTTGGCGTTGGCGTGCGTCTCCTTGTAGGACACCAGCGTGCGGTACGGCGTGTTGCTGCCGTCGATGCTGCTTTCCCAGCGCGTCTTCCAGAACACCTCGTTGCCACTGAAGAAGGCCAGGTGCACGCCGGCGTTGCGCGCGGCCTCGACGTTGGCGCGCTGAGCGCCGGACCAGTACTCGTCGTGCCCCACTGACAGGAACGCCTTGTGGTTGCGCAGCAGGCTGCCCGCGCGGTCGGTGTCGATGCCGCTGACGTAGCTCAAGTCGTAGCCGTTGGCCTCCAGCCAGCGCACCATGGGGTACTCCGCGTGGAAGAGCCAGTCCTGGCCACCGTCCACTCCACCGGTGATGAAGGGGCGGTTGTAGCTGAGCTTGAAGGAGCGGCCCGCGCCGGTGTTGAGTCCACCGCTGTAGAAGCTGCCGCCGCCATAGGTGTTGTAGGCCTGCCAGGTGGTGTCGGAGGTCTGGAACACCATCGCGGAGTTGCTGGCGTCATCACGCACGATGAACACGATGTGGCTGGCGCCGCCGGTGTCGGTGCGTACCAGGCGTGCGATGTAGATGCCCGAGACGGCATTGGCCGGCACTATCCAGGAGCCCGAGACGGCCCAGTTGCCGCAGTCCACCAGCCCCGTGGAGGGCTGCGTCAGGCAAGCGGGCTGGTTCTGCGGCAGCGTGGCCGAAGGGTTCACGCTGGTGATCTTGCGTGCGCCGCGCCCGCCGTAGTAGCCCAGCCGGTAGATGTCGAAGCGGTAGTTGGTGGCGTTGGTGTCCACCTTGAAGCTGATGGTGCCGCCGCGGTTGACGCTCATCTGCGTCGCGAAGCCCTGGATGCTGCTGTCGCCGGCGCCGCTGACCTCCCACTCCGAGGGCAGGTTCCCGGTGAGGCAGTTCTCCTGCACGATGGGGTTG
>JAEYPG010000233.1 GCA_023410975.1 Pseudomonadota bacterium | reverse complement strand
GCTCAACTGGGAGCCGCTGCCCTTCCGGGCGCGCGACTCCTGCGGCGTGCGCGCCATGCGCGCCACCGTGCACATGCCCGCGCACTCCTGCGCCGAAAGCCGGTGCTCCTGCGGGTAGTGCTGGTAGAGCGCCGTCATGTCGATGGCCATGGGGCTGTCCAGGAACACGGGCAGCTCCGGGATGGCGCCTTGCTGCCGCAGGCGGTGGATCATGAGCAGCAGCAGCTGCGCCCGGCCCACGGCAAAGGCTGGCACCAGCACCGTGCCGCCGCGCGCCGCGGTGCGGGTGATGACCTCGGCCAGCGCGGCCATCGGGTCCTCCGGCGAGTGCAGCCGGTCGCCGTAGGTGGACTCGATGACGATCCAGTCCGCGCGCGGCGCGCCTTCAGGGGCGCGCATGAGCGGGTCGTCCGGCCGGCCCAGGTCGCCCGAGAAGAGAAGCGTGCGGCCGTCGGCCTCCAGCGCCAGCGAGGACGCGCCCAGGATGTGCCCGGCGCGTCGCAGCTCGGCCGTGAGCCCGGGGAGCACTTCGGTGCGCGTGTGCGGCGGCAGCGGCTCGAAGTGGTTGAGCGCCCGCTGCGCGTCGTCCATGGTGTAGAGCGGCTCGGCGGGGTGGTGCCTGGAGGTGTGGTGGCGGTTGGCGAAGGCCGCGTCCTCCTCCTGGATGTGGGCGCTGTCGGGCAGCAGCAGCCGGCACACGTCGGCGGTGGCGGGCGTCGCCAGCACCGGCCCGGTGAAGCCCTGGCGCACCAGCAGCGGCAGCGCGCCGGAGTGGTCCAGGTGGGCATGGGTGAGCAGCACCGCGTCGATGTCGCGCGCCCGGAAGGGCAGCGGCTCCCAGTTGAGCTCGCGCAGCGCCTTCCAGCCCTGGAACAGCCCGCAATCGACCAGCAGCTTCCTGCCACGGTGCTCGACGAGGTATCTGGAGCCGGTGACAGTGCCGGCGGCACCGAGGAAGCTGAGCCTCATGGCTGCCCTCCGTAGACCAGAGGCGCGACGCCCCGTATGGCGCCGTCGGGCCGGCTGCACCGGCCGGCGGCCGGATCGGGGACGTACTGCATGGCTGCACCTCCTTGGTTCTGTCCCGCAGCGCCCGGCGGACGGCGGTGCCGTGCGCTCTGCTCTTCGGGTACCGGGGCTGGGTGAGTCAGCTTAGAGGTGTGCCTGGCCGCAGGCTTGAGCGACGTCAAGCAGCACAGCAGCCGCGGCGTCGCGCCGCTGCACGGGCCGCTCCCGGGCACATGGGCATGCCGCTCGCTGCAGGCCGCGGCACCGCCCTTGCCGCTGCCGGCAGCGCCCTGCGCCACGCTGTCACGGCGCCTGCGGCGCGTCCCGGTGCAGGCCGCGCTGGCGCGGACAATGGGCAAGTTACAAAACACCTCGAACCAGGACACGTTCCCATGAGCCAGGACCGCTTCCACAGCCTCTACACCCACGGCTTCGCACGCGTGGCCGTCTGCGTGCCCAAGCTGAGGCTTGCCGACCCGCGCCACAACGCGCAGGAGACGCTGGCGCTGCTGCGCGCCGCGCACGAGCAGCGCGCGGTGGTGGCGCTGTTCACCGAGCTGGGCCTGACGGGCTACACCTGCGACGACCTGTTCCACCAGCGCGTGCTGCTGGACGACTGCGAGGCCGCGCTGGCGCAGCTGCTGCGCGACTCCGAGGACTTGCCGATCCTGGGCGTGGTGGGCCTGCCGCTGCGCGTGGACGACCGGCTCTTCAACTGCGCCGTGGTGTTCCAGCGCGGGCGCCTGCTGGGGGTGGTGCCCAAGACGTACCTGCCCAACTACGGCGAGTTCTACGAGGCCCGGCAGTTCAACGCCGGCTTCAATGCCGTCTCCGACGAGGTGACGCTGGCCGGGCAGACGGTGCCCTTCGGCTCGGAGCTGATCTTCCAGGCCGAGGAGCAGCCGCTGCTGAAGCTGCACGTGGAAATCTGCGAGGACGGCTGGACGCCCATCCCGCCCTCGACCTATGCCGCGCTGGCCGGCGCCACGGTGCTGCTGAACCTCTCGGCCTCCAACATCACCATCGGCAAGGCCAGCTACCGGCACGAGCTGGTGGGCCTGCACTCGGCGCGCTGCCTGGCGGCCTACCTCTACAGCGCGGCGGGCCCGGGCGAGTCCAGCAACGACATGGCCTGGGACGGCCACGGCCTGGTGTACGAGAACGGCACCCTGCTGGCCGAGACCGAGCGCTTCGCGCAGGAGCACCAGCTCATCTTTGCGGACCTCGACCTGGAGCGGCTGCTGCACGAGCGCATGCGCATGACCACCTTCGGCCAGGCCGTGGGCCGGCACAAGGAGGCGCTCAACGGCTGGCGCATCGTGAGCTACCGCGCCGAGCTGCCGACGGAGGAACGACTGCCGCTGCGGCGCTACGTGCCGCGCATGCCCTACGTGCCGGCCAACCCGGCGCAGCGCGACGAGCGCTGCCGCGAGGTGTTCAACATCCAGGTGCAGGCGCTGGTGCAGCGGCTGCGCGCCGCGGGCATCACCAAGCTCGTCATCGGCGTCTCGGGCGGGCTGGACTCCACGCACGCGCTGCTGGTGTGCGCCAAGGCGGTGGACCTGATGGGGCTGCCCAGGGCGAACATCCTGGGCTACACGATGCCGGGCTTCGCCACCAGCGGCCGCACGCTGGACCAGGCGCTGCGGCTGATGGCCGCCATTGGCTGCTCCTCCCAGCAGATCGACAT
>JAEYPG010000175.1 GCA_023410975.1 Pseudomonadota bacterium | reverse complement strand
GCGCTGGAAGCCCGGCTCGCCCTTCATGCTGGCGGCACTGGCCGTGGGCACGCTGCTGGCGTGGGCGCTGCAGCACTGGGCGCCGCCGGCGTGGCAGCTGCGGCTGCTGGGGCCGCTGCCTTCGGCGCTGCCGCCGCTGCATGTGCCCAGCGTGAACCTGGAGCAGCTGCCGCAGCTGCTGGCCATCGCCGCGGCGCTGACCGTGGTGGCGCTGGCGCAGTCCATTGCCATCGCCAAGGCCGTGGCCGCGCGCTCGGGCCAGCGCATCGACGCCAACCGCGAGTTCCTGGGCCAGGGCCTGTCCAACCTGGTGGGCGGCCTGTTCTCCTGCTACGTCTCCTGCGGCTCGCTCAACCGCTCCATGCCGAACCTGGAAGCGGGGGCGCGCTCCCCCCTGGCAGCCGTCACTTCGGCGCTGCTGGTGGTGCCGATGGTGGCGCTCACGGCGCCGGTGCTGGCGTGGATCCCGTTCGCGTCCATCGCCGGGCTGCTGGTGCTGGTGGGCTGGACGCTGCTGGACTTGCCGCGCTGGCGCCGCCTGGCCCGCGCCAGCCGCCAGGAGCTGGCCGTGGCGCTGATCACCATGGCCGCCACGCTCACGCTGCACCTGGAAGTGGCGGTGCTCATCGGCAGCGCGCTGTCGCTGGGCCTGTACCTGCACCGCACCTCGCGCCCGGCGCTGCGTGCCATGGGCTTCGGCACGCCGCGCGGCGACCTGCACCGGCCCTTCGTGGTGCTGGCGCACACCGAGCATGCGCAGCCGGAGTGTCCGCAGCTCAAGCTGCTGCGCATGGAAGGCTCGGTCTACTTCGGCGCCACGGCCCACGTGTCGGACCGGCTGCAGGCATTGCGCGACGCGCCGCAGCCGCAGAAGCACCTGCTGGTGATGGGCAAGAGCATGAACTTCGTGGACGTGGCCGGCTCGGAGCTGTGGCGCCAGGAACTGCGCGCGCGCCGCGCCATGGGCGGCGACCTGTACTTCCACCGCCCGCGCCCGGGCGTGCTGGCGCAGTGGAAGCGCGACGGCTTCCTGGACGAACTGGGGGAAGGGCACATCTTTCCGGACAAGCGCCGCGCCATCGCCGCCATCACTCACCGGCTCGACTGCCCCACCTGCGCCCGCTGCACGGTGCGCGTGTTCGAGGAATGCGCCACCTTGCCCGGCCCGGGCTGCGCAAAAGACAACCGGGGTTGAGGCCTGCGGCCGGCCAAAGTGCCCGAGGCCACCGGGCCGTTCGAGCCATAACGTCCCAGATGGCGGGAGCGCCGGGCTGATTCAACTCAACTCCGCCGTAAGCCCGCCGATAGCGATCCGTCAGCTTTCATTAAGAAAACGCGCAAGGAGACCGCGATGTTGGAGAACCTCAAGACCCGCACGGTGCTGCCGCTGGGCTTTGCCTGCGTGCTGCTGTTCATGGTGGCCTTGACGGCACTGGGCGTCAGCGGCCTCAACGACCTGGAGCGGCTGCACCGGGAATCGCTGGCGCCCGAGCGCGCAGCGACGGCGCAGCAGGAGATGGCGCGCGAGGTGAGCACCCTGAGCATGTTGATGATGGCGCTCACGGGGGCCGGACTGCTGGTGGGGGTCGGCGTGGCAGTGGGCCTGGTGCGGGCGATCTCCAAGCCGCTGGAGGAGGCCGTCTACATCGCCGAGACCGTGGCCGCGGGCGACCTGAGCCAGGAGTTCGACACCGAGCGCGGGGGCGATTTCGGCCGGTTGCTGGGCGCGCTGGGCCACATGGAGAACACGCTGACGGACCTGGTCACGCGCATCAAGGGCAGCACCGACCTGATCGCCACGGCCTCGCGCCAGATCGATGGCGGCAACTCGGACCTGGCCCGGCGCACCGAGCAGCAGGCGGCCTCGCTGCAACAGACCGCCGCCAGCATGGGCCAGCTCACCGACACCGTGAGGCTCAACGCCGATCGCGCGCGCTCGGGCAGCACGCTGGCCGCGCAGGCCAAGCAGGTGGCGGAGCAGGGCGGCTCGGTGATGGCGCAGGTGGTGCAGACGATGGACTCCATCAACCAGAGCTCGCGCAAGGTGTCGGACATCATCGACGTGATCGAAGGCATCGCCTTCCAGACCAACATCCTCGCGCTCAACGCGGCGGTGGAGGCGGCGCGCGCGGGCGAGCAGGGCCGCGGCTTCGCCGTGGTGGCCGGCGAGGTGCGGCAACTGGCGCAGCGCAGCTCGCAGGCGGCCAAGGAGATCAAGGAGCTGATCACCGACGCCGTCGATCACGTGGACAGCGGCTCGGCCCTGGTGCGCCAGGCCGGCGGCACGATGCAGGACATCGTGCAGGCGGTGCAGCGGGTCAACGGGATCCTGGGCGAGATCTCGGCCGCGCTGGCCGAGCAGAGCGGCGGCATCGAGGAAGTGAACCAGGCCGTGTCGCACATGGACCGCGTGACGCAGGAGAACGCCGCGCTGGTGCAGCAGGCCGTGGCGGCCACCTCCGCCCTGGCCGCGCAGGCTCGTTCGCTGAAGGGCGTGGTGGACGAGTTCAAGCTCGACGCCTGATTCCACTGCCGCGTTGGTTGTGACGCACCCGTTCGCCCTGAGCTCGTCGAAGGCTCAGCCCGAACGGGTTTTCTTTCTTTGGCAACGAAGAACCGGGATGGACCCGAAAAAAAGCCGCCCGGGCCAGGCCCTTTGACGGACCCGGCTCGGGCGGGAGAAGGTTCGCCTGTCGAACCCTGATTCGCCTTACTGCGCCTTGAGCCCGGTGGGCGCCGCCACGCTGACGGCGCCGGTTTCGAACTCGAAGGGGCCGCGCTCGTACACGCCGTCCGCGCCGCGGGTGTTGCCCAGCGCGTCCACGTTGAAGGGCGCGCCCAGCGGCATGCCCGTGGGGAAGGCCTTCTTGAGCCGGAAGTCCTTGCCGGCGATGTCCACGAAGGGGTTCGCGCTGTCGGTGATGCCCTTGGGCTCGCCCTGCGTGCCGCCGGAATTGATGAAGACGTTGTAGTCGTGCTTCGAGAAGCGCGAGAAGTCTGGGCTGTCGCTGTTGTAGAAGATGTTGTTGTAGGCCTCGTTGCCCGAGGCCACGCGCGGCAGCGAGCTCAGCGGCGCCTGGTTCACGTTGATGAAGGCGTTGTTGTAGACCTTGGCGTTGTGGAACTGCTCGCCGCCGTTGCCGGTCCAGCCGCCGACCACGCCGTTGGCCTCCTGCCAGCTCGCGCCGTCCGGGCGGTAGAAGACGTTGCCGTACACCAGCAGCTTGGCGCTGGTGTTGGAGGAGTTGTCCCACATCAGCCCGCCGGTGCTGCGGATGTCGGTGACGAGGTTGTTGCGGAAGGTCACGTCGCCCACGCTGCCGGCGAAGCCCCAGATGCTGGCGACCTCGGAGTGCACGGCGCTGGAGCCGTTGTACGACTCCACCCAGCCATGCTCGATGACCAGGTTCTTCGGGCTGACGAAGAAGGGGCAGCGGCCGATGCCGGTCATGCGGAAGTACGACAGCGTCACGTTGGAGGCGCCGTACACGGCCAGGCCGTCGTTGGAGTAGGAGCCGCCGGCGCTGCTGACGCTGCCCTTGCCCACCAGCTCGACGTGGCGGACGGTCACGTTGTCGGCCGTGCCCTCCTGGCCGACGTTGATGACGGGGTTGGCGTCGCCGCGCTCGACGATCTTGATGCCGAAGTTGCCTGCCCAGTTGTTGGCCGCGCCGCCGCCGGTCTGGCCGTCTATGACCCAGTAGGAGCTCTTGAAGTTCAGGCCGCCGCCGAACACCGCCTGGCCGCTGCCGTAGGCGCTGTTCCAGCCGGTGTTGGTGCCGTGGTCGGCCGCGGTGGCCTTCTTGATGGTGATGGTGGCCGTGCCGCTGGCGGGCGTGGAGAAGGTGCGCGCCGGGTACATGCCGGCAGCGATGTAGTAGGTGTCGCCGCGCTGGAAATTGGTCGGCAACGCCGGCAAGGCATTGGTCCAGTCGCTGCCGGAGCCGTTGCCGCTGGCGCCCGGGCGCACGTACCAGGTGGCCGCGCTGGCGAGCGCCGGCATCAGGAAAGCAGCGCTCAGCGCCGCCAGGCGGAAATATCGGATCGTGTTCATGGCGTTCCCCTCTTCGAGTCGATGGTGTGTTCCGTGGCCGGTGGAAGGATCCGTCAGGGGATCGCCTTGGTGGCCTCGCTCGAATAGGTACTCTCCGCGCCACCAGCGGTGACGGCGGTGACCGCGAAGTAATAAGTGGTGCCGCTGTTGAGGTTGGGCACCGAGGCGGTGGTGTTGGTGACGAACAGGCCCGCGCCTTTTTCCTGATCGTAGCTGCGCGAACTGGTGCCGTAATAAACGCGGTAGCCCGACACGGAGCCGGCCGGTGCGCTCCAGGTCAGCAGTGCGGAACCCGTGGCTGCCGGTGCGGGGGCGGGAGCAGGCGAGGGTGCGGGCGCCGGAGCCGGAGAGGGCGCCGGGGCCACTGGCGTGGTGCTGGCCGCATAGACCTCGCAGACCTTGGTCACGCCCGGCGCCGGGTCGGAGCCGAAGAAATCGTTGGCGCATTGCGCCGAGCCCGCTTCGA
>JAEYPG010000661.1 GCA_023410975.1 Pseudomonadota bacterium | reverse complement strand
GTTCGAGGCCATCCTGCTCAAGACCTCGGCCGACGGCGCACAGGTGCACCTGCGCGACGTGGCGCGGGTGGAGATCGGTGCCGAAACCTACTCGCTGGAGTCCCGCTACAACGGCAAGCCCGCCGCGGGCGTGGCGCTGCGCCTGGCCACCGGTGCCAACGCGCTGGACACCGCCGACGCCGCACGCGCCGAGCTCACGCGGCTGGAAAAGAACTTCCCCGCCGGCCTGAAGGCGGTGGTCGCCTACGACACCACGCCCTTCGTGCGCCTGTCCATCGAGGAGGTGGTCAAGACGCTGATCGAGGCCGTGGTGCTGGTGTTCCTGGTGATGTTCCTGTTCCTGCAGAACTTCCGCGCCACGCTGATCCCCACGATCGCCGTGCCGGTGGTGCTGCTGGGCACCTTCGGCGTGATGTCGGTGGCGGGCTTCTCCATCAACACGCTGACCATGTTCGGCCTGGTGCTGGCCATCGGCCTGCTGGTGGACGACGCCATCGTGGTGGTGGAGAACGTCGAGCGCGTGATGACCGAGGAGGGCCTGTCGCCGCGCGAGGCCACGCGCAAGTCGATGAGCCAGATCACCGGCGCGCTGATCGGCATCGCGCTGGTGCTGTGCGCCGTGCTGGTGCCCATGGCCTTCTTCGGCGGCTCCACCGGCGTGATCTACCGCCAGTTCTCCATCACCATCGTCTCGGCCATGGCGCTGTCGGTGCTGGTGGCGCTGATCCTCACGCCGGCGCTGTGCGCCACCATCCTCAAGCCGGTGAAGAAGGGCGAGCACCATGCGCACGGCCGCTTCTTCACCTGGTTCAACCGCAACTTCGACCGCGGCACGCAGGGCACGCAGGGCGCGGTGCGCGGCATCCTCTCCCGGCGCAAGCGCTGGCTGATGGTGTACGGGCTGATCGTGGTGGGCTTGGGCGTGCTGTTCGCGCGGCTGCCGCAGTCCTTCCTGCCGGATGAGGACCAGGGGATCCTGTTCACGCAGATCCAGCTGCCCGCCGGTGCCACGCAGCAGCGCACGCTGGAGGTCATCGACCGCGTGGAGAGGCACTTCCTGGAAACGGAGGCCTCTCGCGTGCAGTCCATCTTCACCGTGGCGGGCTTCAGCTTCGCCGGCCGCGGCGAGAACATGGGCATCGGCTTCGTGCGCATGAAGGACTGGAGCGAGCGCAAGGGCGCCGAGAACGGAGTGCGCGCCATTGCCGGCCGCGCCATGGGCACCTTCATGCAGTGGCGCGACGCGATGGCCTTCGCCTTCGCGCCGCCAGCGGTGATCGAGCTGGGCAACGCCACGGGCTTCGAGTTCTACCTGCAGGACCAGGCCGGCCTGGGCCACGAGGCGCTGATGCAGGCGCGCAACCAGTTCCTGGGCATGGCGGCCAAGGAGCCCACGCTCGCCGGCGTGCGCCCCAACGGGCTGGACGACTCGCCGCAGCTGCGCATCGACGTGGACCAGGCCAAGGCCGGCGCGCTGGGCGTGACGGTGGCCTCGATCAACGAGCTGCTGGCCACCGCCTGGGGCGGCTCCTACGTGGACGACTTCATCGACCGCGGCCGCGTCAAGCGCGTGTACATGCAGTCCGACGCGCCCTTCCGCATGCAGCCCGAGGACCTCAACGACTGGAAGGTGCGCAACGCGCAGGGGCAGATGGTGCCGTTCAGCGCCTTCGCCTCGGCGCACTGGGAGCTGGGCTCGCCGCGCCTGGAGCGCTTCAACGGCGTGGGCGCGGTGCAGATCCAGGGCCAGGCGGCGCCGGGCACCAGCTCGGGCGACGCGCTCAAGACCGTGGAGCGGCTGGCCGCGCAGCTGCCGCCGGGCTTCAACGTGGCCTTCAGCGGCCTGTCGTACCAGGAGCGCCTCTCCGGCTCGCAGGCGCCGGCGCTGTACGCGATCTCGATCCTGGTCGTGTTCCTGTGCCTGGCCGCGCTGTACGAAAGCTGGTCCATCCCCTTCGCGGTGATGCTGGTGGTGCCGCTGGGCGTGCTGGGTGCTGTGCTGGCCGCCTTCGGCCGCGGCTTGAGCAACGACGTGTACTTCCAGGTCGGCCTGCTGGTGACGGTGGGCCTGTCGGCGAAGAACGCGATCCTGATCGTGGAGTTCGCCAAGGACCTGGTCGAGCAGGGCCACGGCCTGATGGAGGCCACGCTGGAGGCGGTGCGGCTGCGGCTGCGCCCGATCCTGATGACCTCGCTGGCCTTCGGCCTGGGCGTGATGCCGCTGGCGCTGGCTTCCGGTGCGGGCTCCGGCAGCCAGAACGCCATCGGCACCGGCGTGCTGGGCGGCATGCTCGCCGCCACGGTGCTGGGCATCTTCTTCGTGCCGCTGTTCTTCGTCGTCGTGCGCAGCCGCTTCAAGGGCAAGCGCGCGCCTTCGGCCGCCGATTCGGCCAGCGTTTCCAACGCCGGCGCGGTGGGCGACCATGCTTGAGATCCAGAACCCCATGACGAGATCCTTCCGTCCCCGCCTGGCCGCGCTGGCGCTGGCCTCCCTGACCTTCCTGGGCGGCTGTGCCAGCCTGGCGCCGAAGTACGAGCGCCCGGCCGCGCCGGTGCCCGCGCAGCTGGGCGAGGCCGCGGCCGAGGCGCCGGCGGTGCCGGTGGCCGACTTGGGCTGGCAGTCCTTCTTCGCTGACGCGCGGCTGCAGCAGGCCATCGCGCTGGCGCTGCAGAACAACCGCGACCTGCGCATCGCCGCGCTCAACATCGAGCGTGCCCGGGGCCTCTATGGGGTGCAGTCGGCCGATGCGCTGCCGTCGGTGGGGGTGGCCGCGGGTGAAAACGTGCAGCGCGTGCCCGGTGACCTGAGCACCACCGGTCAGCCGCGGGTGACGCGCCAGTACAGCGCCACGCTGGGGTTCAGCGCCTACGAGCTGGACCTGTTCGGCCGCGTGCGCAGCCTGCGCGAGGCCTCGCTGCAGCAGGTGTTCGCCACCGAGGCGGCGCGGCGCACCACGCACATCGGCCTGGTGTCGCAGGTGGCCGGCAGCTGGCTGACGCTGGCTGCGGACCGCGCGCGGCTGGAGCTGGCGCAGGCCACGCTCAAGAGCCAGGGCGACACGCTGCGGCTGACCGAGCGGCGCCACGAGCTGGGCGTGTCCTCCGACCTGGACGTGCAGCGCGCGCGCACCACGGTGGAGACGGCCCGTGCCGACGTCGCGCGCTTCGCCGGCCAGGTGCAGGCCGATCTGCAGGCGCTGCAGCTGCTGCTGGGCGCGCCGCTGCCGCCGGAAGCGATGCCGGGCACGGAGGCCACGGCGCTGGCCTTCGCGTCGCTGCCCGCTGGGCTGGGCTCCGAGGTGCTGCTGCAGCGCCCGGACGTGATGCAGGCCGAGCGCGACCTGCAGGCAGCCAACGCCACCATCGGCGCGGCGCGCGCGGCCTTCTTCCCGCGCATCTCGCTCACGGCCTCGATGGGCACGGCCAGCTCCTCGCTGTCGGGGCTGTTCGGCGCGGGCTCGGGCATCTGGAGCTTCGTGCCGCAGCTGGCGCTGCCGATCTTCGACAACGGCCGCAACCGCTCCAATCTACAGGTGGCGCAGGCCGACCGCGACATCCGCGTTGCGGCCTATGAGCGCAGCATCCAGGCCGCCTTCCGCGAGGTGGCGGATGGCTTGTCGCAGCGCCAGAGCCTGGTCGAGCAGCTCGCAGCGCAGCGGGCGCTGGAGGAGGCGGCGTCGCGGGCGCAGTTCCTGTCGCAGGCGCGCTTCGAGCGCGGGGTGGACGATTTCCTGAGCGTGCTGGACGCGCAGCGCTCGCTGTACGCGGCGCAGCAAGGGCGCATCTCCACCGCGCTGGCGCAGCAGCTCAATGCGGTGACGCTGTACAAGGCCCTGGGCGGTGGTTGGGAAGCGACCACGCGCACCGCGGCGGCCGGGGAAACGCCGGCCGCCGCACGCTGATGGCACCGCTGACCGACACCGAACGCGCGGAGCAGCGCCGCCAGCAGGTGCTCGATGCCGCGGCGCAGTGCTTCCGCGCGCACGGCTTCCACGGCGCGAGCATGGCGGAGATCGCACGCACGGCGGGCATGAGCCCGGGCCACATCTACAACCTGTTCGAGAACAAGGAAGAGCTGATCGCCGCTATCGTGGCGCGCGATCAGGCACTGTGGCTGGCCAAGGCCGAGGCCATGCTGCGCGGCCCTGACGTGGCGCAAGCCATGCTCGACGGGGTGTGCCACGGGGTGAGCGACTGCACCGCCCTGCCCGATGCCGCGCTGCGGCTGGAAGTGGCGGCCGAGGCGGGGCGCAACCCGAAGCTCGCCGCCGTGGTGCAGGCGGCCGATGTCGCCAGCCGCGAGCGCTGCGAGGCGCTGCTGGGTGCGGCGCTGATGCAGCGCGGCTTGTCTCTGGACGCAGCCACGCTGCGCGCACGCGCCTCGGTACTGGCCGCTTTGTTCGACGGGCTCATGGTGCGCAGCGTGCGCGACCCGGCCATGGACAAGCCGCAACTGGTGGCGCAGATCCGGCGCCTGGTGCAGGCGTTGCTCGAGGCTTGAGCGGATTACAGGGCAGGTGAGCCAAGCGATGGCCCCAGGGAACTTTAACAACATACACGAAACCCGCACCAGCCATGTTCCCCTGCGGATTCCGTTGAAGACGAGTAGGCCTCAGCCCTGCTGCTTTGCCCTTCTCTGCCATGCCGGAATGGGCCACCTGCTTGCTCGATTGTTTGGGAGCCGTGGCCCTTCCCCTGTCGCTTTGAACGCCTTGCGGTTGTTGGGTCCGGATCGACTGTGAAAAGGGAGTTAAGGGCAATACAGGCTTGGCAATGGGGAGTTTGGGTACCTTGGGTTTTCTGAGGCCGTACGAGATTGGTGGTAGATGTGTTTAGATTGCCGTGTATGTTGTATATGCGGCTTTTGAACTTTTCAAGAGCGGGAGACTTGTCTTGGAAAAGTCAGCGCCCAACAAACCGGCCGCGCGTGGCGGCCGGTGCAGTGGGAGTGGCGCGAGCCTCAAACCGTCGGGGGCATGGCCGCCGCAGTGGCCCGCTGCGTCGCCTTGACCATCGTGGCAGGCCCTTGCTGCATCAGCGTGGCGCTGCCCTGGCCGAGCTCCATGAGGAACTCCATGTAGTTCTTCATCAAGCCCATCATCAGGTCGGCAATCGCGTTGGGCGAAACCTGCACCGGCGCCAGGCTGGCAGGCGATTGCTGCATGAAAATGCGCTGTGCCTGCGCCATGGCCTGTGACACGGTTTCAGGCGAGAGCGAGAATTTGGTGAAGAGCTCAAGGTTGGATTGCGCCAGCTTGGTAAACGGGGCCATGAACGGCTGCATCAAGTCGGTGGACATGGACGGAGGCTCCTGGGGTCGTCAACAAAATTCAGGGATCGCTGCCGGCTGCGCCGGGCGTCGCCTGCGATACAACCCCGTCGGCCGCTGCAACCAACCCGCATAGGCCGCTAGGGGTTTGTACGGGTACAGCATGTGGCGCGCCCGGGGCCCCGCTGCACTCAGCACCACTCAAGGCACGCTGCCGAAGGCCCCCGGCAGCCGCGGGCACGGCAACCGTGGTGACAATCGAAGCATGGTTGCAAAGCTTTTTCTTGCGGCCGGCGCCCTGCTGCTGGCCTTCGCTGTCTCCGCGCACGCCGCGGCCGAACCCGACAAGGTGCGTTGCGTCGCAGCGCTCAAGCTGCACTCCAACGACTTGGCGCAGCAGGTGAAGGAGGGCGACGCGACACGCCGTTCCGAGCTGCTGCAGGTGCTGCGCCAGGGTGGCGCCTTCATTGGCGATGCCTACCTGCACCACGGGCTGGGAGACGAGGACCAGGCCAAAGCAGAGCTGGCCGAGGCCGAGGCCAGCGTGCGCGCTCTGCCAGCGCCGCAAGCCCAGGCGCTGCGCAGCCAATGCGGCGCCCAGGCCAATACCATGATCGAGAGCGCTCCAGGCTGGCAGCGCATGGTGATCGACCGCTTCGCCCAGGCGCGTATGGACAAGCTGCTGCGCCAGCCGCACTGACTCGATCCGGCGCTTCGGTCACCGCCCAGGTCAGGCTGAGGCCGGCGCGCCAGCGCCCTCCTCCTGCGTTGCGGCGGACTCGCTGGCCAGCAGCGCGCGCTTGCGCTCCACGCCCCAGCGGTAGCCCGAGAGGCTGCCATCCCGGCGCACGATGCGGTGGCAGGGAATGGCCACCGCCAGCACATTGGCCGCGCAGGCGCCGGCCACGGCACGCACCGCGGCGCTGGCCCCGATGCGCGCCGCCAGCTCGGCGTAGCTCAGCGTCTGCCCGGGCGGAATCTGCTGCAGCGCCTGCCACACACGCTGCTGAAAAGCCGTGCCGCGGATGTCCAGCGGCAGCGCCACCGGCTGTCGCGGGTTATCCACCAGCCCGACCACGCGCGCCATCAATGCCTCGAAGTCCAGGTCGCCGCCGTGCAGCGCTGCCTGCGGGAAGCGGTCCTGCAGCTCACGCACCAGCGTCTCCGGATCGTCGCCCAGCGAGATCGCACACACGCCTCGCTCGCTGCAGGCCACCAAGATCGCCCCGAGCGTGCACTGACCCACGGCGAAGCGGACCTGCGCGCCTGCGCCGCCCGCGCGGTAGCGGCCGGGCGCCATGCCCAGCAGCGCGTCGGACTGGTCATAGAAGCGCCCGCTGGAATTGAAGCCCGCGCCGTAGAGTGCCTGCGTCACGCTGTCCTCGGCCTGCAACCCGGCCTGCACGCGGCGCGTGCGCACGGCTTGCGCGTAGGCACGCGGCGTGAGGC
>JAEYPG010000016.1 GCA_023410975.1 Pseudomonadota bacterium | reverse complement strand
ACGTTGCAGCGGCCCGCGGCGATGGCCTCGGCCGCGTGCGCCACGTGCAGGATCGGCGCGGAGCCGCCGCACTCGGTGCTGTCCACGTGGCGCAGCTTCAGGCCCAGGTACTCGGCCACCGTGGTGGTGCCCAGGCCCGGGGCGTCGCCGGCGCAGAAGTAGCCGTCGATGTCGGACTTGCTCAGCCCGGCATCCTCCAGCGCGCCGCGCGCCACGTCGGCATGCAGCCGCACGACGGAGAGGTCGTCGGCCTGGCGGGTCGGGTGCTCGTAGGCCCCGACGATGAAGGCTTTTCCGTTGAGGCTCATGGTGTTCCTCGCGCTCACTGCTCGGGCCGGAAGCCGGTGGCCTTGACGACCCCGCCCCAGTACTCGATTTCCTTGCGCAGCAGCGCGTCGACCTCGCCGGCGGGACGGAAGTCCGGCGTCATGGTCTGCTTGTTGATGAGGATGTCGCGCACGTCGGGCATGGCGAGCACCTGCTTGACGGCGGCCTGCATGCGCTCCATCTCGGCCTTGGGCGTCTTAGCCGGCGCCCACAGCGCGGTCCAGGCGTCGCCCGTGTCCACGTTGAAGCCCTGCTCCATGAGCGTGGGCACGTCGGGCAGCAGCGCCGAGCGCTTGGAGCCGAACACGCCGATCACCTTCACCTGCCCGCCGCGCTGGTGCGCCGCGATGTCGCCCGCGGTCATGATCCCGGCGGCCACCTGCCCGCCCACCAGATCCGTCACCAGCGGGCCGTTGCCGCGGTAGGGCACGACGCTGAGCGCCACGCCCGCGGCCTTGGCCAGTTGCAGGCCGCTGAAGTGCGTGTGGCCGCCCAGCCCCGCCGAGCCGAAGGTGCCCTCCTTGGGATGCGTCTTGACCCAGGCGATGTAGTCCTTGGCACTGGACACGCCGGTGCGGCTGTTGACCGCCAGCGCCAGCGGGTACGACACCACCATCGCCACCGGCGCCAGGTCGGTCAGCAGGTCGTACTTCAGCACCGAGGCCGGATAGAGCACGTGCTGGAACACGCCGGTGGCGTTGGGCGCGAGCATCCAGGTCTGGCCGTCGGGCGCGGCATTCTTGAGCGCCTCGGCCGCCAGGCGCCCGCCGGCGCCGGGCTTGTTCTCGACGATGACGGTCTGGCCCAGCGGCTGGCGCAGCTTCTCCGCCAGCAGCCGCGCGACCATGTCGGTGGACCCGCCGGGCGCGAAGCCCACGAGGATGCGCATGGGCGGCTTGTCCTGCGCCTGGGCGCCAGCGCCCAGGCCCAGGACCGCTGCGGCCAGCAGCGTCTTCATGAAACGGCAACGGTTCATCGGTGTCTCCTGTGGATGTCGTTCTGCGGGGCGGGTCAGTGCGCCTGCTCGCTGAAGCGGCGCAGGTGGTGGTGCGCGTCGCCCAGGGTCTGGCCGATGGCCATCAGCCGCTTGGCGTAGTGCCCGACGCGGCACTCCTCGGTCATGCCCATGGCGCCGTGCATCTGGATCGCGGCCAGGCTGACCTGGCGGCCCAGCTGCGCCACCATCACCTTGGCGGCAGACACCAGGCGCCGGCGCTGCGAGACCGAGTCCACCTCCAGCGCCATGGCCGCGGCGCAGGCCATCGACTTGGCCTGCTCCAGCGCGATCACCATGTCGGCCAGGCGGTGCTGCAGCACCTGGAATTTCGCCAGCGGCGCGCCGAACTGCCTGCGCGTGCGCAGTTGCTCCGTCGTGAGATCGACCAGCGCCTCGATGGCCCCGGCCGCCTCGGCACACAGCGCCGCGTTGGCGCGGTCCAGCGTCTCGTCCAGCAGCACGTGCGCCGCGCCTTCGGCGCCCACCAGCCGCCCGGCGTCCACCTTCACGCCGCGCAGCTCCACGTGGGCGGCGCGGCGGCCGTCCAGCGTGCTGAAGCCGCGCAGGCCCAGCCCCGGTGCGTCCGCATCCACCGCGAACAGGCTCAGGCCCTCGGGGCCGTGGCGCTCACCGGCGGTGCGTGCCACCACCAGCAGCAGCCCGGCGCTGTCGCCATCGAGCACCAGGCTCTTGCGGCCGTCCAGGACCCAGCCGGCGCCGTCGCGGCGGGCACGGGTCTGCACGTCGTCGAAGTGGTAGCGCGCCTGGGGCTCGCTGCAGGCCAGCGCCAGCCGCAGCTCGCCGGCGGCCACGCGCGGCAGCCACTGCGTGCACTGCGCGGGCGAGCCCGCCCGCGCCAGCAGCTGCCCGGCCAGCACGACGCTGGAGAACCAGGCGCCGCCGCCGAGCGCGCGCCCCAGCGCCTGCGCCACCAGCATCGTCTCCACCGGGCCCTGGCCGCTGCCGCCCAGCTCGGGATCGAAGGACAGGCCCAGCAGGCCCATGTCCGCCATCGCCGCGTGGCGCCGCGCGGCCGTCTCGGGCGCCGGCGCGTTGCCGCGCTCGTGCGCGGGGTACTCGCCGTCGCAGAAGCGCTGCACCGCCTCGCGCAGCGCCAGGTGGTCGTCGTTGAGCGCGAAATCCATGGTGGTTCTCCTCAGGCCGCCAGCACGGCCTTGGCGATCAGGTTGCGTTGCACCTCGTTGGCGCCGCCGTAGATGGACAACTTGCGCGCGTCCAGGCAGTTGGCCGCCAGCGAGCCCAGCTCGGCCGGTGCGGGGGGCTCGCCGTCCAGGGCCTCCAGCGCTTCCAGGCGCTGCAGCTCCGCGTCGAAGGGCACGGCATGCGGCCCGGCGATGTCCACCAGCAGCTCGTAGATCGCCTGGCGCAGCTCGGTGCCGCGCACCTTGAGCATCGAGGCCTCCACCGCCGGCACGCGGCTGCCCTGGTTCGGGCTGAGCAGGCGCAGCGCCGTGAACTCCAGCGCCATCAGCTCGATCTCGAACTGCGCCAGCCGCGCCTGCAGCAGCGGGTCATCGGCCAGGCCCTGCTGGCCGGCCAGGCGCCGGGCGCGGGCGAGCTGCTGCTTGCAAGAGCCGATGCCCGCGATGCCGGTGCGCTCATGCCCCAGCAGGTACTTGCCGCAGGTCCAGCCCTTGTGCAGCTCGCCCACCAGGTTCTCGGCCGGCACGCGCACGTTGTCGAGGAACACCTCGTTGAGGTCCTCGCCGCCTTCGAGCATGCGGATCGGGCGCACCTGCACGCCGGGCGAGGCCATGTCGATGAGCAGGAAGCTGATGCCTTCCTGCGGCTTGGCCGCGTCGGGGTCGGTGCGCACCAGCGCGAACATCATCGAGCACCACTGCGCGTAGGAGGTCCAGACCTTGTGGCCGTTGACGACGAAGTGGCGGCCGTCGGGCTCCAGCACGGCGGTGGTGCGCAGCGCGGCCAGGTCCGAGCCCGCGCCGGGCTCGGAGAAGCCCTGGGCCCACCAGGTGTTGCTGTGGCGGATGTCGGGCAGGTACTTGGCCTTCTGCTCGGCCGTGCCGAAGGCGATGAGCACCGGGCCCAGCATCTGGATGCCGCTGGCGATGATGCGAGGCGCGCCGCCAAGCAGCGTCTCCTCGTCGAAGATGTAGCGCTGCAGCGGCGTCCAGCCCGGGCCGCCGTGCTCCACCGGCCAGCCCGGCGTGATCCAGCCGCGCTCCTCCAGGATGCGGAACCAGGTCACGTAGTCCTCGTGCTCCAGGCGCAGGCCCAGCTCCACCTTGCGCTGGATGCGCGCGGGCAGCCGCTCCTGCACGAAGCGGCGCACTTCCTGGCGGAAGGCCTCGTCGGCGGGGGAAAACTCCAGCTTCATGCGTCTCGTCCTTCAGGGCTTGCACACCAGCAGCGCGTCCAGCGCTAGCGCGCGCTCGGGATAGGCCACCAGCGGGTTGATGTCGATCTCGGTGATCTGCGGGTTGGCGCGCATCTGCGCGCCCACGCGGGCGACCACGCGGGCCACCGCGCGCACGTCCACCGCGCTCGCGCCGCGCACGCCGCGCAGCAGCGAGGCCGCCTTCAGGCGCGAGAGCTCCTCGACGATGTCGTCCTCGGCCAGGTCGGCCGGGATCAGGCGCACGTCCTTGAGCGCCTCGATCCACACGCCGCCCAGGCCCACGAGCACCACCGGGCCCCAGTCGGCGTCGCGCTTGGCGCCGACCACGAGCTCCAGCCCGCGCGCGCCCATGGCCTCCACCAGCACGCCGTCGAGCTGCAGCTCGGGGCGGTGGCGCCTCACGCTGTCGTGCAGCTGCTGCCAGGCCTGGCGCAACGCGGCCTCCCCGGCCACGCCGACGACCACGCCGCCGACGTCGCTCTTGTGCGGCAGCGCGCTGGCCTGGGCCTTGAGCACCACCGGCCCGCCGATCTCGCCGGCGATGCGCAGCGCCTCGTCCATGTCGCGGGCCAGCGCGCCGCGGGGCGCCTCGATGCCGGCCTCGGCCAGCCAGGCCTTGCCCTGGTACTCCGCGAAGATGCCGTTGGCGGGGACGGGGCCGGGCAGCTGCACCTTGCGGGCCGCAGCGGCGGCACGCCCGGCGCGGGCCAGGTTCTCGCCATAGATCGCCACGCGGCGCAGCGCCCGCAGCGCGCGGTCGCCGGAGCGGAACATCGGCACGCCGCTGGCCTGGATGGCCTCGACGAAGAAGGGTTCGATCGGGCCACTGTCGCCGTTGAGCACCAGCACCGCGGGCTTCTCGGCGCGGGCCAGCGCAGGCAGCAGGTGCTCGGCCTTGTCGCGCTGCGCCACCGCCGGGCCCACGGGAATGGCCAGCACCAGGCTGGCGATGTGCGGGTCGGCCAGCAGCGTGTCCGCGATCTCGCCAACGAGTCCCGGCTGGCGCACGCCGATGGTGGTGTAGTCCAGCGGGTTCTCGGCCACGGCGTAGCTCGGCAGCTTGCCCTGCAGCGCCTCGACGGTGGCCGGCGCCAGGGCAGGCATGGGCAACCCGATGTCGTCGGCAAAGTCCAGCGCGATGTTCTTCATCGCGCCAGAGCCGGTCATGAAGGCCACGCCGCCCACCTGCGGCGCGGGATGGCGCAGCAGGATGGCCGTGGCGTCGAACAGCTCGTCCAGCGAATCCACCTGCACCACGGCCTCGCGCGCCAGCAGCGCCGAGGCCGTGGCGTGGTCGCCGGCCAGCGCACCGGTGTGCGAGGCCGCGGCCTCGCGGGCGCGCTCGCTCTTGCCGGGCATCAGCAGCACCAGCGGCTTGCCCGCCTCGCGCGCCTGCCGCGCCAGCGCCAGGAACTGCTGCGGCCGCCGCACCTGCTCGACGTAGGCGGCGATGACGCGCGTCTGCGCATCGGCGATGTAGTGGGCCAGCAGGTCCTCCACGCCCACGCCGGCCTCGTTGCCGGTGGAGAACACCGCCGTGAGGGGCAGGCCGCGGCCGATGAAGGCGTCGCGCAGGCAGGCGGCCATCGCACCGCTCTGGGCCACCACGCCGATGCCGGGGCGGCCGTTGCACGGATAAGGCAACACGGGCTCGAAGGTCAGCGGCACGCCGGCCTCGAAGTTGGTGAAGCCCATGCAGTTGGGTCCCACCAGCAGCATGCCGGCCTCTCGCACCAGCGCCGCGAGCTGCTCCTGGCGCCGGCGGCCCTCGTCGCCGGTCTCGGCATAGCCGGAGGCGAAGAGCACCGCGGCATGGGTGCGGCGCGCGGCCAGGCCGCGCACGGTGTCCATCACGCCGGCTTCGGGAATCGCCAAAACCGCCAGGTCGATGCCTTCGGGCAGCTCGTCCACCGTTTTCACGCAGGGTCGGCCATTGATCTCGCTGCTGCTGCGGCTGACCAGATGCAACTGGCCCCGCCAGCCGAAGCGCTCCAGGTTGGCCAGCACGAAGCCGCCGAAGGACCGGGGGTCGGCCGAGGCGCCGACGACGGCGATCGATCGCGGCTGAAGCACGCGGCCGACCGGCTGCAGGTCGGTACGCGGGGCGGAATCCGTCATCTCAAGTCCTCTCGCAACAGGCGTTGTGTCGATGGAACGGATTCTGTGGCATACCAAAGCTTCATGTAAATACACCAGAGACCCATATCTGGCTTTTAAAGGCTGGTGTTTTCCCGAAGCATTGGGTGATCAGGAGGATCGTCTCCGGGCTCGCTGCAAACTGGAGGCGCTCGTCGGCCCCTGCTGAAGCGCTCAAACAGCACGGCAAGACCCACGCTCTGTTACTCGGGACAGAGGGAGGGCGGCACGGCGCTAAGCTGCGAACACCACAGCCTCGGTACTTCTGTGGGCCAGAGACGTGGCATTCGGGAAATCCATTGCTTGCATGCCACAAACGATCAAACGTATATTTCATTCACGCCATGAGCACGCCCAACGAACCCAGCACCACCACTCCCATGGACAGCGCCCTCAGCACCGAAGAACTGCGCCCCCGCGCCGGCCGGGCCAACGAGATCCGGGCCGCGCTGCAGGAGGAGATCGAGAGCGGCAAGCTGCCGCCCGGGGCCTTGCTGGACGAACGCGCCCTGGCCGCGCGCTTCGATGTCTCGCGCACCCCGGTGCGCGAGGCGCTGCAGCAGCTGGCCGCGCGGGACCTGGTGCGCATCGCGCCGCGCCAGGGCGTCACCGTGGCGCGGCTGTCCATTGCCAAGGTGCGCGGGATGATGGAAGCGCTGGGCGAGCTGGAGGCGGTGTGCGCCAAGCTCGCCGCGCGGCGGGTCGATGACGAGCTGCGCCAGCGCCTGGACGAGGCGGTGGCCCGCTGCCAGGACGCGGCCATCAATGGCGGCTCGGCCGAGTACGCGCTGGCCAACACCTTCTTCCACGAGGCGATCTACGCCGGCAGCCGCAACGAGTACGTCGCCGAGCAGATCCGCCTGGCGCGCCGCCTCATCCAGCGCTACCGCGCCAGGGACTTCCAGAACAAGGCGCAGATCAGCAAGTCGTTGCAGGAGCACCTGAAGATCGCACGCGCCATCCAGGCCGGCGACGAGGCGGGCGCGGCGCAGGCCATGTTGCTGCACGTGCCCATGGGCTCCACCGGCTTTTCCGAGTTCCTGGCCACCGTGCCGATGAGCTTCTTCGACCACGACGGCGCCTGACGCGCCGCCCCAGCATGAAACGCTCCCCGCGCTCCATCGACCTCCCGGGCCTGGCCCACAAGGCCCCCATCCCGCAAGCCGCCCGCGTCGGCCCGCTGCTGTGCTCCTCGGCCATCTCCGGCAAGGACCCGCTCACCGGCGAGCTGCCGGCGGACGCCGTGGCGCAAGCCGCCAACGCCTTCGCCAACATGGACCGGCTGCTGGAGGCCGCCGGAGCGCGGCTCGATGACGTGGCCAAGCTCACCGTCTACCTCAAGGAGCCGGCCCTTCGCGACGCCGTCAACGCCCAGTGGCTGCGGCGCTTTCCCGACCCGCACGACCGCCCGGCGCGGCACATCGTCGAACACCCGCTGCAGCACGGCATGGCGCTGCAGCTGGAGTTCCTGGCCTTCGTTCACTCCACCGACCGCTGAGAGCATTTCATGATCATCGACTCGCACGCCCACATCGTCATGCCGCCCGAGAGCTTCCGCTTCATGGCGGAGCTCATCGGCGGCCGGGCCAATCCGCACACGCTGCCCAAGATTCCCGAAGCCTCGGTGCGCAAGGTGGCCGAGGAGCTGGTGCGCACCATGGACAGCGTGGGCACCGACGTGCAGTTCATCTCGCCGCGGCCGTACCTGCAGATGCACTCGGTCAAGCCGGGCAAGGTCACTGAGCTGTGGTCGCGCCACTGCAACGACCTCATCGCGCGCTTCGTCGAGATGTTCCCCGACCGCTTCCGCGGCGTGGCGGGCCTGCCGCAGTACATGGACGAGCCGCTGGAGCAGCGCGCCATTCCCGAGCTGCGCCGCTGCGTCGAGCAGCTGGGCTTCGTCGGCTGCCTGATCAACCCCGATCCCACCGAGGGCGCCGGCCCCACGCCGCCGGGGCTGGGCGACGAGTTCTGGCATCCGCTGTACCAGGCGATGGTGGAGCTCGACGTGCCGGGCCTGATCCACTCCGCGGGCAGCTGCAGCGCGCGGGAGAGCTACACGCTCAAGTTCATCAACGAGGAGAGCATCGCCATCGTCTCGCTGCTGAGCGCCAAGGTCTTCGACAAGTTCCCCGCGCTCAAGATCGTGGTGGCCCACGGCGGCGGCGCGATCCCCTACCAGATGGGCCGTTTCCGCTCCTGGAACGTGCGCAAGGGCGAGGCCGTGAGCTTCGACGAGCAGCTGCGCAAGCTGTACTTCGACACCTGCAACTACTCCAAGGAAGCCATCGAGCTGCTGATCAAGGTGGCCGGCACCGACAACGTGCTCTTCGGCACCGAGAAGCCGGGCACCGGCAGCGCACGCGACCCCCTCAGCGGGCGCGACTACGACGACATGAAGCCCGTGATCGAGAGCATCGAGTGGCTGACCTCGAAGCAGCGCACCGACATCTTCGAATGCAACTGCCGGCGCGTGTACAGCCGCGCCTTCCGCAAGGACGGCGAGTAACTCCAACCCGCTTCTGGAAGCGAGTAACCCGTTCGGGCTGAGCCCTTCGACAAGCCCAGGAGAGCACTGTCGAAGCCTTGCCGCGCAGCCAGGCTGCAGGCCCTTCGACAAGCTCAGGGCGAACGGGATTTACTTCACTTCCGACGAACTGGAACAAGGCGGCCAGCCGCCGCACGCACACAGGAGACAGCCATGGCCATGACCAGGGAAGACAACGAACTGCTGACCCGCGTCGAGAACGGCGCGCCCATGGGCGAGATGATCCGCCAGCACTACTGGATACCGGCCGTGCCGGCGTCCAAGCTCGTGGCCGACGGCGCGCCGCTGCGCGTGCGGCTGCTGGGGCGCAACTACGTGGCCTTCCGCGTGACGGACGGCAGCGTGGGCGTGGTCGACGAGCAGTGCCCGCACCGCAAGGCCTCGCTGGCGCTGGCGCGCAACGAGGACAACGGCCTGCGCTGCCTCTTCCACGGCTGGAAGTTCAACGTGCGCGGCGAGGTGGTGGAAGCGCCCAACCACGCCGGCGACCAGCGCCAGTTCTGCAGCCACGTGCGCGTCAACCGCTACACGGCGGTCGAGCGCGGCGGCATCGTCTGGGTCTGGCTCGGCCAGGGCGAGCAGCCGCCGAAGTTTCCCAACCTGCCCTTCGTGGACCTGCCCGAAAACCAGCGCGCCGTCACCAGCCAGGAGGTGCCCACCAACTGGGTGCAGGGCGTGGAGGCGTCGATGGACAGCTCTCACGTGGGCGTGCTGCACGAGTCCACCACGCAGATCACCGCCGGCTCGGGCAACGAGCGGCTGCACATGACCAAGGCGCTGGCGCCGAAGCTGGAGTTCGAGGAGCGGCCCTACGGCTACCGCTACGCCGCGCTGCGCGCGCTGCCCGACGACAAGGTGTATGCGCGCGTCAACAACTTCGTGATGCCCTGGTACGGCATCATCTGCCCGCCCGATGCCAAGGGCCCCAGCACCGTGTTCTTCTCCACGCCGGTGGACGACGTCACGCACCGCGCCTGGTTCGTGCACTTCAACCCGCACCGGCCGCTGGGCATGACGGTGATGTCGGCCTCGCCCGACGTGTGGAACTTCCCGCCGCTGCCCCCGGGCGCTCCCGAGGACAACTGGGGCCAGAACCGCGACCTGATGAAGCGCGGCCATGCCACGGGGTTCCCGCAGCACCTGGGCACCGAGGACTTCGCGATGTTCATCAGCCAGGGCCCCATCGTGGACCGGACCGACGAGCAGCTGTGCTCGGCCGACGGCGCGGTGCTGCGCGTGCGCGCTCAACTGCTGCGCTCGGTACGCGAGTTCATGGCCGGGCAGACGCCCCGGCTGGCCGACAACCCGGAGCTCGACTACGCCAAGGCCGTCTCCGTCGGCGGCGTGCTCAACGCGGGCAGCGACTGGCGCGCGCTGACCGAAGCCGCCTGAGCCGGGGCACCGCAGCGTGAAGTACCGCATGACCTCCCCTGCCCGCCGCCGCGTGCTGCTGGCCGCGGCCGCCGGTCTGGCCCCGGGCCTGCTGCGGGCGCAGCCGGACAAGCCGGTGCTGCGCATCCTGGTCGGCTTGCCGCCGGGGGGCGGCACCGACGCCATCGCGCGCGCCATCGCCGACCGGCTGCCGGAGCACCTGGGCCAGCCGGTGATGATCGACAACCGCGTGGGCGTGGGCGGTCGCCTGGCCTGCGACGCGCTGATGGCGGCCAAGCCCGACGGCTTGACCTGGATGATCGCGCCCAACGCCACGCCGACCTTCCAGACGCTGGTGTTCGGACCGCAGCTCAAGTGGCAGCTGTTCCGCGACTTCGCGCCGGTGGCCGGCCTGGTGAGCTACCCGCTGGGCATGGCCGTGAGCACCGCCACCGGCGCCGGCAACGTGCGCGAGTTCGTGCAGTGGGTGCGTGAGCATCCGCAGGCGGCGAGCTTCGGCGTTCCGGGCCTGGGCGGGCAGAACCATTTCCTGGGCGCGCAGTTCGCCAAGGCCACGGGCATCGACCTGCCGGCAACGCCCTACAAGGGCACGCCGCCGCTGATCACCGACCTCGTGGGCGGCCACGTGCCGGCGGCGGTGACGCTGATGGACGAGATGCTCAAGCACCACCGCAGCGGCCGGGTGCGCGTCATCGGCATCTTCAGCGACAAGCGCTCGGAGCTGATGCCCGACATCCCGACCATGGCCGAGCAGGGCGTGAAGATGCTCGCCAGCGAGGGCTGGACCGCGATGTGGGCGCCAGCGAAGACGCCGCCGGCGGAGATCGCGCGCATGCAGCAGGCGCTGCGCAAGGTGCTGGAGACCCCCGCGGTGCGCGAGCTGCTCGCCACGCGGCTGTCGGTGGTGCCTGCCTTCCTGGACGGCGAGCAGATGGCACGGCGCCAGCGCGACGAGCTTGCGGCCTGGGAACCCGTCATCAAGTCTTCGGGCTTCAAAGGCGAGTGAGGGCATCAAGATGCTGACGACCGAGAAGAACCGCCGGCTCACCGAGGTTGGCCCAGGCACCCCGATGGGCGAGCTGCTGCGCCGCTACTGGCATCCGGTGGCGGGTATCGACGAGCTTGATCGCCATCCGGTCAAGGCCGTGCGCCTGATGGGCGAGGACCTGGTGCTGTTCAAGGACGCCGAAGGCGCCTACGGCCTGGTGGACCGGCACTGCGCGCACCGGCGCGCGGACCTGTCCTACGGCTTCGTTGAGCCTGGCGGCCTGCGCTGCAGCTACCACGGCTGGCAGTTCGACGTGTCCGGCCGCTGTGTGCACCAGCCCTTCGAGGAGGCGGCCGACCCGCAGGCGCGCGCGAAGTGCAAGGTGCGGCTCAAGGCCTACCGCGTGCAGCCCAAGGCCGGGATGCTGTGGGCCTACATGGGCCCCGAGCCCGCGCCGCTGCTGCCCGACTGGGAAGCCTTCAGCTGGGCCAACGGGTTCGTGCAGGTGGTGTTCTCCGAGGTGCCCTGCAACTGGCTGCAGGCGCAGGAAAACTCCATCGACCCGGTGCATTTCGAGTGGATGCATGCCAACTGGGGCCGGCGGCTGCGCGGCGCGAGCGGGCATGCGCCCAGGCACCTGCGGCTGGGCTTCGAGGAGTTCGAGTTCGGCTTCACGTACCGGCGCATCAGCGAGGACACCGACGAGCAGCACCCGCTGTGGACCATCGGGCGGGTGTGCCTGTGGCCCAACGGCTTCTTCCTGGGCGACCACTTCGAGTGGCGCGTGCCGGTGGACGACACCCACATGCTCAGCGTCACCTGGAGCTTCATCCGCGTGCCCCAGGAGGCCGAGCCTTACGTGCAGCGCTCCATCCCGTCGTGGACCAGCCCGGTCAAGGACGCGGCGACCGGGCGCTGGATCACCAGCCACGTGATCAACCAGGACATCGTGGCCTGGGTCGGCCAGGGGCCGGTGATGGACCGCAGCCAGGAAACGCTGGGTGCCAGCGACCGCGGCATCGCGATGTTGCGCCGGCGCCTCTTCGACGACATGGACGCCGTGGCGCAGGGGCTCGACCCCAAGGGGCTGATCCGCGATCCCGAGCGCAACCGGCGCGTGTTCCTGCCCAGCGACTCGCGGGACTTCTTCCTGCACGGGCTGCCGCGCGCCGAGTACGAACGCCATCCCAAGTGGAGCAAGCTGCTGCGCCACTTCATCTTCCATGCCGGCCAGCCCGAGGCCGTCCAGCGCGCCTGCGAGGAAGCCACCGGCGTGGCGATCCAGGCCATGGACGTGGTGGACATCTAGCGAGAACGAAGCATGAGCCTTCCGCAAAGCATCGAGGTGCGCGTGCGCGCCATCACCTGGGAGGCCGAGGGCATCCTCGGCTTCGAGCTGCTGCCCCTGCCCCCGCGCAAGTCGCTGCCGCCCTTCACCGCCGGCGCGCACATTGACCTGCACCTGCCCAACGGGCTGATCCGCAGCTACTCGCTGCTGAACTCGCAGGACGAGACGCACCGCTACGTCATCGGCGTCAACCGCGACGCGGCCAGCCGCGGCGGCTCGCGCTACCTGCATGAAACCCTGCGGCCCGGCGACGTGCTGAGCATCGGGGCGCCGCGCAACAACTTCGCGCTGGACGAGGCGGCCGCGCACAGCGTGTTCATCGCCGGTGGCATCGGCATCACGCCGCTGCTGGGCATGATCCGCCGGCTGCAGGTGCTGGGGCGGTCGTGGCAGCTGTTCTATGCCGCGCGCACGCGCCAGGGCGCGGCCTTCGTGGACGAGCTGCAGCGGCTGCGCGACGCCACCGGCGCCGCGGTGCAGTTCTGCTTCGACCGCGAGAACGGCGGGCGCATGCTGGACCTGGGCGCCACCGTGGCGGGGCTGCCGGCCGGTGCCCACGTCTACTGCTGCGGCCCGCTGCCGATGCTGGAGGCCTTCGAGCGCGCCACCGCCGGGATGCCGCCGCAGCAGGTGCACGTCGAGTACTTCGCCGCGCGCGAGGCGGCGGCGACCGAGGGCGGCTTCACGGTGGAGCTGGCCCGCAGCCGCCGCAGCCTCGTGGTACAGCCCGGCCACACCATCCTCGACAGCCTGCTGGAGATCGGCGTGGAGCCGCCCTACTCCTGCCGCGAAGGCGTGTGCGGCACCTGCGAGGTGCGCGTCATCGACGGCACGCCCGACCACCGCGACCTCGTGCTCAGCGCGGCCGAGAAGGCCGCCAACGACCGCATGCTGATCTGCTGCTCCGGCGCCCGCAGCAGCAAGCTGGTGCTCGACCTCTAGCCGCCAGCCCGACTTCCCCGCTTTCCTGAACCGGCCGCTTGCGCTGCCTGCAGCGCGGCGGGCCTGAACACGCCTATAGGAGACTCCCATGAGCGAAACCCTCGTCACCTACCAGCTCGAAGGACCGATCGCCCTGATCGGGCTGAACCGTCCCGCCAAGCGCAACGCGATCAACGAAGCCGTGATCGACGAGCTGCGCGCGGCCGTGGCGCGCGCGGCCGACGAGGCCGACGTGGCGGTGCTGCACGGCCACGGCAGCAACTTCTGCGCGGGCCTGGACCTGGCGGAGGCGCTGGCGCGCGCCACGGGCCAGGTCCAGGCGCCGCGCAAGCGCAAGCGCCACAGCTGGCACGAGGTGTTCGACCAGATCGCGCGCGGCCCCATCCCTTACGTGGCCGCGCTGCACGGCGCGGTCGTGGGCGGCGGGCTGGAGCTGGCCACCGCGGCGCACGTGCGCGTGTGCGACGAGACCGCGTTCTTCGGGCTGCCCGAGGGGCAGCGCGGCATCTTCGTGGGCGGCGGCGGCACCGTGCGCATCCAGCGCGTGGTGGGCTACACCGTGATGGCCGACATGATGCTCACCGGCCGGCTGCTGTCGGCCGCCGAGGGCGAGCGCGAGCACATCGTGCGCTACGTCGTGCCGCCGGGCCAGGCGCTGGCCAAGGCCATGGAGCTGGCGGCCAAGATCGCCCGCAACACGCCCGACACCAACTGGCGCATCACCAGCGTGCTGCCGCGCATCAACGACCTGTCCCACGACGACGGCCTGTTCATGGAGTACCTCAACTCCAACCTGCAGCGCTCGCCGGAGACGGCCGAGCGGCTGCGCGAGTTCGTCGAAGGCCGCGCGGCGCCGCTGGTGGCCCCGGGCAAGGACGACTGACGCCGCGGAGACAAGCATGAGTACCGACCTGATGAACCCCAGCCCGGCCGAGCGTGACCAAGCCGCGGCCCACGTTGCCGCCGCCCGCGCGCAGGCGGCCGACATTCCGCTGCCCGCCGGCGTGCAGCCGCGTCCAGTCGGCCGCGTGGCCGTGATCGGCGCTGGCACCATGGGCGGCGGCATCGCGATGGCGCTGGCGAACGCCGGCATCCCCGTCACGCTGATCGACGCCGACGCCAAGGCGCTGGACCGCGGCCTGGCCCGCGTGCGCGACAACTATGCCGTGAGCGTCGCGCGCGGCCGGCTCGACGCCGACGCCATGGAGCAGCGCCTGGCGCTGATCGGCGGCAGCGTCGCACTGGCCGAGGGCGTGCGCAGCGCGGACCTGGTGATCGAGGCCGTGTTCGAGGACATGGCGCTCAAGCAGCGCCTGTTCCGCGAGCTCGACGCCGCGGCGCGGCCGGGCGCGATCCTGGCCACCAACACCTCCGGGCTGGACATCGACGAGATCGCCGCCGTGACCTCGCGGCCGCAGGACGTGGTGGGGGCGCACTTCTTCAGCCCGGCGCACGTGATGAAGCTGCTGGAAGTGGTGCAGGCGGCGCACACCGCGCCCGACGTGATCGCCACGCTGATGGCGCTGGGGCAGCGCATGGGCAAGGTGGCGGTGCTTGCGCGCATCTACCCGGGCTTCATCGGCAATGCGCTGTTCCGCAACTACACGCGCGAAGCCCACTTCCTGGTGGAGGACGGCACCCTGCCGCACGAGGTGGATGCCGCGCTCAAGCGTTTCGGTTACGCCATGGGCCTCTTCGCGGTGCACGACATGGCCGGCAACGACGTGGGCTACCAGACGCGCAAGGCGCAGATGGCCACCCGGCCGACGGACCGGCGCTGGAACGACCTGATCCTGAAGCTGGTGGACCAGGGCCGCCTGGGCCAGAAGAGCGGCACCGGCTGGTACCGCTACGAGCCGGGCAGCCGCGAGCCGCAGCGCGACCCGGTGGTCGAGCAGTTCATCGTCGAGGAGTCGGCGCGCATGGGCATCCAGCGCCGGCCGGTGTCGGAAGAGGAAATTCTCAAGCGCTGCCTCTACGGCATGGTCAACGAAGGCGCACGCTTGCTGGAGCAAGGCATTGCGTTGCGGCCCGGTGACATCGACGTCGTCTACGTCACCGGCTACGGCTTCCCGGTGCACCAGGGCGGCCCGATGTTCATGGCCGACCGCATCGGCCTGGACCGGGTGTACGCCGACATCCAGCGCCTGTATGCGGAGCACGGCTACTGGTGGCAGCCGGCGCCGCTGCTGGAGCGACTGGCCCGTGAGGGGCGGCGTTTCGCCGATCTGCAGGCCCGGGCCTGACGCATCCACGACGACCAAGCTCAGAAACAACCATGAAGATACTCGTCCCCGTGAAACGGGTGGTGGACTACAACGTCAAGGTCCGCGTGAAGAGCGACGGCTCCGGCATGGACCTCGCCGGCGTGAAGATGAGCATGAACCCCTTCGACGAGATCGCCGTCGAAGAAGCGGTGCGGCTCAAGGAAAAGGGCGTCGCCAGCGAGATCGTCGCAGTCTCCTGCGGCACGGCGCAGTGCCAGGAAACGCTGCGCACGGCGCTGGCCATCGGCGCCGACCGCGCCATCCTGGTCGAGACCGATGCCGAGCTGCAGCCGCTGGCCGTGGCCAAGATCCTCAAGGCGCTGGTGGACAAGGAGCAGCCGGGCCTGGTGATCCTGGGCAAGCAGGCCATCGATGGCGACAACAACCAGACCGGCCAGATGC
>JAEYPG010000640.1 GCA_023410975.1 Pseudomonadota bacterium | reverse complement strand
CCGCCAGCCGGCGCACGCCCTCGGCGCCGCCAGGCGGGCAGCGGTCGATGCCCGCCTCGCCGGCAGCCACGGCCTGTGCGTAGCCGCGGCAGTCCGGGTAGCCGCAGCGGGTGCACTGCGTCTGCGGCAGCGCGGCGTCGATGGCGGCGGCCAGGCCCTGCAGCGGGGGCAGGGAGGCAGCCGGTTTCAGCGCTGGGGTTGGAACGGCTTCTTCAGACACCGGCTTTGGTCGTGGAGCGCTTGGAGCGCGCGGGCACCGCCGGCACCGCGTCGGCCGTGGCATCGGGCAGCGCCTCGGGCTTGGCCGGGGACGCCACTTCCTTGTCGAAGCGGGCAATGAAATCGCGCACCTGCGGATACACCTTCTCGCGCCAGCGGCGGCCGGAGAAGATGCCGTAGTGGCCCGCGCCTTCGACGTCGTAGTGGAACTGGCGCTCCTTGGGGATGCCGGTGCACAGGTCGTGTGCGGCCTTGGTCTGGCCGGCGCCGGAGATGTCGTCGAGCTCGCCCTCGACGGTCAGCAGCGCGCTGGTGGAGATGTCCTGCGGGCGCACGAACTCGCCCTTGACTTCCCAGGTGCCGTTGACCAGCGCGAAGTCCTGGAACACCGTCTTGATGGTCTCCAGGTAGTACTCGGCCGGCATGTCCAGCACGGCGTTGTACTCGTCGTAGAACTTGCGGTGCGCCTCGATGCTGTCCTCGTCGCCGCGGATCAGGTCGAGGAAGTAGTCGTAGTGCGAGCTCAGGTGGCGGTCCGGGTTCATGGCCACGAAGCCCGTGTGCTGCAGGAAGCCCGGGTACACGCGCCGCCCGGCACCGGGATAGTTCGGCGGCACGCGGTAGATCACGTTGTTCTCGAACCACTCGTGGCGCTTGTTCATCGCCAGGTTGTTCACGGCGGTGGGCGAGCGCCGCGCGTCGATGGGGCCGCCCATCATGGTCATGGTGCGCGGCGTGGCCTCGCCGCGGCTGGCCAGCAGCGACACCGCCGCGAGCACCGGCACCGTGGGCTGGCACACGGAGATCACGTGCACGTTCGGGCCGATGAAGCGGATGAACTCCTGCACGTACTCGACGTAGTCGTTGAGGTGGAAAGGGCCCTCCGAGGCGGGCACCATGCGCGCGTCGGTCCAGTCGGTGATGTAGACCTTGTGGTCGTGCAGCAGCGAGCGCACCGTGTCGCGCAGCAGCGTGGAGTGGTGGCCCGACAGCGGCGCCACCACCAGCACCGTGGGCTGGCCCTTCATGGCGGTGAGCGCCTGCAGGTCGTCGCTGAAGCGCTTGAAGCGCAGCAGGCGGCAGAAGGGCTTCTGCAGCGCCACGCGCTCCTGCACCGCGACCTCCACGCCGTTGACGGTGGCGGAGGTGATCTCGAACTGGGGCTTCTCGTAGTCCTTGGCCAGCCGGTGCAGCAGGTCCAGCGCGGCGGAGATGCGCTGAGACAGGATCGAGTGGGCGAAGGGCGACAGCGGATGGTCGTACAGCTTTGAAGCCGCGCTGGCGAACTCGGAGAAGGGCGCCATCAAGGCGCGCTGGCTTTCGTAGAGCTGGTACAGCATCGAACGGAACCTCGCAGCAGATTGGGACGGACGACGTCTCGGACGTTTTAGGATGAGCGCCGCAGATGAACCGCACCTGACAAGGTACGGCTCTTTGTGCAAGTGCAGCAATTTTTATGCGCGACGACCCGGGAGCGTGCCATCCTGAGACAAGTCAAGGATGTGCGAAGGGCCGGAAAGCCGGCCCATGTGCGATGCAGTTCACGCAAATTTCCGGCCGCCGCGTCCGCTGTCGCGGCGGCGGTCGGAAGTCAGGTTGGCGTCAGGCGGCAACCTTGGCCATGGCGTTGGCCACCGCGTCGATGTTGCGGCTGTTGAGCGCGGCCACGCAGATGCGGCCGGAGTCCACGCCGTAGACGCCGAACTCGCTGCGCAGGCGCTGCATCTGCTCCTTGCCCAGGCCGGAGTAGCTGAACATGCCCTTCTGGCGAACGATGTAGGAGAGGTCCTGCTTCACGCCGGCGGCCTGCAGCTTCTCCACCAGCAGCGAGCGCATGAGCTTGATGCGCTGGCGCATGCCGGCGAGCTCATCCTCCCATTGCGCGCGCAACGAGGGCGTGGTCAGCACCGTGGCCACCACCTGCGCACCGAAGGTGGGCGGGTTGGAATAGTTGGTGCGGATGACGATCTTGAGCTGCGAGAGCACGCGGGCGGCCTCGTCGGCGCTGTCGCACACCACGCTCAGCGCGCCCACGCGCTCGCCGTAGAGGGAGAAGCTCTTGGAGAACGAGGTGGAGACGAAGAAGTCGATGCCGGCGGCCAGGAACTGCTGGATCACGGCGCCGTCTTCGGCAATGCCCTCGCCGAAGCCCTGGTAGGCCATGTCGAGGAAGGCCACCAAGCCGGCGTCCTTGACGGCGGCGACCACCTGCGTCCACTGCTCGGGCGTGATGTCGTAGCCGGTGGGGTTGTGGCAGCAGGCATGCAGCACCACGACCGTGCCCTTGGCGGCACCGCGCAGAGCGGCAACCATGTCGTCGAAGCGCACGCCGCGCTTGTCGGCGTCGTAGTAGGGGTAGGTGCCGACTTCGAAGCCCGCGTTGGTGAACAGCGCGCGGTGGTTCTCCCAGCTCGGGTCGCTGATCAGGACCTTGGCGCCCGGGTTGACGCGCTTGAGGAAGTCCGCGCCGATCTTCAGGCCGCCGGTGCCGCCCAGGGCCTGCACGGTGGCGATGCGGCCGCCCTTGACGGCGTCGCTGTCGGCGCCGAACACCAGGCCCTGCACTGCCTTGTCGTAGGCGGCGATGCCGTCGATGGGCAGGTAGCCTCGGGGCTTCTTGGCCTCCAGCAACTGTTGCTCGGCGGCGGCAACGCACTTGAGCAGCGGCAGCTTGCCCTCATCATCGAAATACACGCCCACGCCCAGGTTGACCTTGGCGGGGTTGGGGTCGGCGGCGAACTGTTCGTTGAGGCCCAGGATCGGGTCGCGCGGGGCCATTTCGACGGCGGCAAACAGGGACATGGGTGATTCCAGAAGGGGGAGAGGAGCGTCGCCGCTGAGGGTACGGGCGATGCGCTAGGCTGTCGGATTGCCCTGCGGTGTGACCCGCGAGGGCGCGCAATTCTAAGCCGCCACGTCGTTTTCCCCGGTATTCCAGGATTCCAGATGCCTTCTCCCAAGCCCGTACCGAGCTCCGCCGCCGTGCAGGACGACGCTGCGGCGGCGCCGGAAGCCGCCGCGCCGCAGGGCGAGTTCGTGCGCTTCGCCGGCTCGCCCTTCGAGCTGTTCCAGCCCTATCCGCCCGCGGGCGACCAGCCTGCGGCCATCGAGCAGCTGGTGGAGGGCGTGCAGGACGGCCTGAGCTTCCAGACCCTGCTGGGCGTCACGGGCTCGGGCAAGACCTACACCATGGCCAACACCATCGCGCGGCTGGGTCGCCCGGCGATCGTGTTCGCGCCCAACAAGACGCTGGCCGCGCAGCTCTACAGCGAGTTCCGCGAGTTCTTCCCCAAGAACGCCGTCGAGTACTTCGTCAGCTACTACGACTATTACCAGCCCGAGGCCTACGTGCCGCAGCGCGACCTGTTCATCGAGAAGGACAGCGCGATCAACGAACACATCGAGCAGATGCGGCTGTCGGCCACGAAGAGCCTGCTGGAGCGGCGCGACGTGGTGATCGTCGCCTCGGTCTCGGCCATCTACGGCATCGGCAACCCGGCCGACTACCACCAGATGGTGATGACGCTGCGCGTGGGCGACAAGATGGGCCAGCGCGACGTAATCGCGCAGCTGGTGCGCATGCAGTACTCGCGCAACGACATGGAGTTCTCGCGCGGCGCTTTCCGCGTGCGCGGCGACACCATCGACGTGTTCCCGGCCGAGCACTCGGAGCTGGCCATCCGCATCGAGCTCTTCGACGACGAGGTGGAGTCGCTGCAGCTCTTCGACCCGCTCACCGGGCGCATCCGGCAGAAGATCCCGCGCTTCACGGTCTACCCCAGCAGCCACTACGTGACGCCGCGCGAGCGCGTGCTCGCGGCCGTCGAGGGCATCAAGGCCGAGCTGCGCCAGCGCGTGGACGAGTTCGTCGCCACGGGCAAGCTGGTGGAGGCGCAGCGCCTGGAGCAGCGCACCCGCTTCGACCTGGAGATGCTGCAGGAGGTGGGGCACTGCAAGGGCATCGAGAACTACACCCGCCACCTCTCCGGCGCCGAGCCGGGCTCGCCGCCGCCCACGCTGGTGGACTACCTGCCGCGCGACGCGCTGATGTTCTTCGACGAGTCGCACGTGCTCATCGGCCAATTCGGCGGCATGTACAACGGCGACCGCGCGCGCAAGACGACGCTGGTGGAGTACGGCTTCCGGCTGCCCTCGGCGCTGGACAACCGGCCGCTGAAGTTCGAGGAGTTCGAGACCAAGATGCGCCAATGCGTCTTCGTCTCCGCGACGCCGGCGGACTACGAGAAGCGCCACGCGGGCCAGGTGGTGGAGCAGGTGGTGCGGCCCACCGGGCTGGTCGATCCGGAGATCGAGGTGCGCCCGGCGCTGCACCAGGTGGACGACGTGTTGCAGGAGATCCGCGAGCGCGTGGAGCGCGACGAGCGGGTGCTCATCACCACGCTGACCAAGCGCATGGCCGAGCAGCTCACCGACTACCTCACCGACAACGGCGTGAAGGTGCGCTACCTGCACTCCGACGTGGACACGGTGGAGCGGGTGGAGATCATCCGCGACCTGCGGCTGGGCCTGTTCGACGTGCTGGTGGGCATCAACCTGCTGCGCGAGGGCCTGGACATCCCGGAGGTGTCGCTGGTGGCGATCCTGGACGCGGACAAGGAAGGCTTCCTGCGCGCCGAGCGCAGCCTGATCCAGACCATCGGCCGCGCGGCGCGCAACGCCTCGGGCAAGGCCATCCTCTACGCCGACAAGATCACCGACTCCATGCGCCGCGCCATCGACGAGACCCAGCGCCGGCGCGCCAAGCAGGAGGCCTACAACGCCGAGCACGGCATCACGCCGCGCACGGTGCGCAAGCAGGTGCGCGAGATGATCGACGGCGTGGTCTCGGACAAGACCGCCAAGGACGATCTCAAGAACGCCCAGGCCGCCGCCGCGGTGGAGGCCATGAGCGAGAAGGACCTGGGCAAGCGCATCAAGCTGCTGGAAAAGCAGATGCTGGAGCACGCGCGCAACCTGGAGTTCGAGCAGGCGGCACGGCTGCGCGACCAGCTCGCGCTGCTGCGCGAGCAGGCCTTCGGCGCTGCGGTGCACGACAGCAACGTGGTGCCTATCAACGGCCGCGGTTGAAGCGTCCGGCCGCCGCCGTGCCGGTCCCGGCTCCGTGATGGCGCGCGCCGGCGCCGGCCCAACCACGGCTGTTTGTCGCTGGCAAGCCCGCCGAGGGGTGGGTGCGCAGTACTCACGCAACCCGGGGTTGCGCCAAAGCAAGCTTTGTGCAGCCGCTGTATGGTTCCAGGGTGTAAACCCCGATGGCATCAAGGGAACTTCCACGTAGTTCCCCCGAGTCCAAAGGGTGGCTTCATGTATAATCGACCAAAACACTCGGAATAAGCCGGGTGGAAAGCCCCCGAAAGGGGGTAGAGGTCGCATGACGGCCGACCCGTGTGATCCGCGGGAGGACCGGGTCAGCGATTGCCGCCGCAGCGGCGCAGGAGTACTTCGATGCGTCTTACCACCAAGGGCCGTTTTGCCGTCACCGCGATGATCGATCTGGCGCTGCGCTCGCATTCGGGCCCGGTTGCCCTGGCGGCGATCAGCCAGCGCCAGCAGATCTCGCTGTCGTACCTGGAGCAGCTGTTCGGCAAGCTGCGCCGCCACGAGCTCGTGGAGAGCACCCGTGGCCCGGGTGGCGGCTACTCGCTGGGCCGCAAGGCTGAAGACATCACCGTGGCCGACATCATCGTCGCCGTGGACGAGGCGCTGGATGCCACGGGCTGCGGCGGCAAGGAAAACTGCATGGGCGAGGACTCGGGCAAGTGCATGACGCACGAGCTCTGGACCAACCTCAACAACAAGATGATCGAGTACCTCGATTCCATCTCGCTGCAGAAGCTCGTGGACGACCAGATCGCCAAGGGCGTGTCGGTGGAGGAAGCGCCGGTCAAGCGCGCCATCTCCAGCACCCCGGTGGTCAAGCCGATCAAGGTCACGGCGCCCAACTCGGTCTTCGCGCTGGGCAACGCCTTCACCAAGTGAGCACGCGGGGCGCGCGGGCGCTCCGTCTTCTCTAACACCCGCGGGCGGCATGCCGCCCGCCCAATGCTGGACAAAAGCTCTTTCCCATGGACATGACGCCGCATTTCCCGATCTACATGGACTATGGCGCCACCACGCCGGTGGACCCGCGCGTGGTCGATGCGATGGTGCCGTGGCTGCGTGAGCACTTCGGCAACCCCGCCTCGCGCAGCCATGCCTGGGGGTGGGAAGCGGAGGAGGCGGTGGAGAACGCGCGCGCGCAGGTCGCCGCGCTGATCAACGCCGACCCGCGCGAGATCGTCTGGACCTCCGGTGCCACCGAGTCCAACAACCTCGCGCTCAAGGGCGCGGCGCATTTCTACAAGACGCGCGGCAAGCACATCATCACCGTCAAGACCGAGCACAAGGCGGTGCTGGACACGGTGCGCGAGCTGGAGCGCCAGGGCTTCGAGGCGACCTACCTGGACGTCCAGGAGGATGGGCTGCTGGACCTGGAGAAGTTCAAGGCCGCGCTGCGTCCGGACACCATCCTGGTGTCCGTGATGCTGGTGAACAACGAGATCGGCGTGATCCAGGACATCCCGGCCATCGGCACGATCTGCCGCGAGCGCGGGATCATCTTCCACGTCGATGCGGCGCAGGCCACGGGCAAGGTGGACATCGACATGCAGACGCTGCCGGTGGACCTGCTGAGCCTGGCCTCTCACAAGACCTACGGGCCCAAGGGCATCGGCGCGCTGTACGTGCGCCGCAAGCCGCGCGTGCGCCTGGAGGCGCAGATGCACGGCGGCGGCCACGAGCGCGGCATGCGCTCTGGCACGCTGCCCACGCACCAGATCGTGGGCATGGGCGAGGCCTTCCGCATCGCCAAGGAAGAAGGCCCGGCCGAGCGCGAGCGCATCCGCGCGCTGCAGCAGCGGCTGCTCAAGGGCCTGTCGGACATCGAGCAGACCTTCGTCAACGGCGACCTGGAAAAGCGGGTGCCGCACAACCTGAACATCAGCTTCAACTTCGTCGAGGGCGAGTCGCTGATCATGGGCATCAAGGGCATCGCGGTGAGCTCGGGCTCGGCCTGCACCTCGGCCAGCCTGGAGCCCAGCTACGTGCTGCGCGCGCTGGGCCGCAGCGACGAGCTGGCGCACTCCAGCCTGCGCATGACGATCGGCCGCTTCACGACCGAGGAAGAGATCGACTACGCGATCTCCACGCTCAAGGAGCGCGTGGCCAAGCTGCGCGAGCTCTCGCCGCTGTGGGAGATGTACCAGGACGGCGTTGACATCAGCACGATCCAGTGGGCTGCGCACTGACCCGCACACGCACTTGATTCACTAGTTTTTCGGAGAACGGTCATGGCATACAGCGACAAGGTGGTGGACCACTACGAGAACCCGCGCAACGTGGGCTCCTTCGCCAAGGGCGACGAGACGGTGGGTACCGGCATGGTGGGCGCGCCGGCCTGCGGCGACGTGATGAAGCTGCAGATCAAGGTCAACCCGGCCACGGGCCTGATCGAGGACGCCAAGTTCAAGACCTACGGCTGCGGCTCGGCGATCGCGTCGAGCTCGCTGGTGACGGAGTGGGTCAAGGGCAAGTCGCTGGACGAGGCGCTGACGATCAAGAACACGCACATCGCCGAGGAGCTGGCCCTGCCGCCGGTGAAGATCCACTGCTCGATCCTGGCCGAGGACGCGATCAAGGCCGCGGTGGACGACTACAAGGCCAAGCACGGCTCGACGGCGGCGCAGTAAGGCCATGGCAGTCACGTTGACCGAAGCGGCAGCCCGCCACGTCACGCGCTACCTGGCGCGCCGCGGCAAGGGCGTGGGCGTGCGGCTGGGCGTCAAGACCACCGGCTGCTCGGGCATGGCCTACAAGCTGGAGTACGCCGATGAGGTGGCGCCCGAGGACCATGTCTTCGAGGGGCATGGCGTCAAGATCCTGATCGATCCCAAGAGCCTGCCGTACCTGGACGGGACCGAGCTGGACTTCGTGCGCGAGGGGCTCAACGAGGGCTTCAAGTTCCACAACCCGCGCGAGAAGGACCGCTGCGGTTGCGGCGAATCCTTCCGCGTTTGAGCCTGCGCCACGCCCGTGCCGGTGCCGCCTTCGGGCGGCACTGTCTTTGCGTGGCCCACAATGCGCGCCCGCCGCGCCGCTCGATCCGCCGGCCCGGCCCGCGTTCATGAACCTCACCGACGACGACTTCACGCTGTTCGGCCTCGCGCCGAAGTTTTCCATCGACCGCGCGGCGCTCGACGCCTGCTGGCGCCAGCTGCAGGCGCGCGTGCACCCGGACCGCTTCGCCGCCGATGGCCACACCGCGCAGCGCCTGGCCATGCAGTGGTCGGTGCGTATCAACGAGGCGTACCGCCGCCTGCGCGACCCTCTCACCCGCGCCGCCTACCTGTGCGAACTGCGCGGTGCACCCATCGACGCGCACAGCAATACCGCCATGCCTGGCGCTTTTCTGATGCAGCAAATGGAATGGCGCGAGGCGCTGGAAGAGGCTGAAGGGGCCGCCGCGGTGGACGCACTGGACGAAGAAGTGCGCGAGTCCGAGAAGGCGCTGCTGGAGGATGTGAGGCAGCTGCTGGACGAGCGCCACGACGCCGCCACGGCGGCGCAGCGCGTCAGAGCCCTCATGTTCGTCGCGCGCTTTCGCGAGGACATCGAAGCCCGATTGGACGCGCTGGGACAATAACGGCCCTTCCTCGGGCATACAGAACAAGAGTCATGGCACTGCTGCAGATCTCTGAACCCGGCCAGACGCCGGACCCGCACCAGCGGCGCATTGCCGTCGGCATCGACCTGGGTACCACGCATTCCCTGGTTGCTGCCGTGCGACACGGCGTGGCCGAGTGCCTGCCTGATGAACAGGGCCGTGTGATCCTGCCTTCGGCCGTGCGCTATCTCGACGGCGGCCGGCGCCAGATCGGCCACGACGCACTGGCCGTGCAGGCCGACGATCCGGAGAACACCGTTGTCTCCGTCAAGCGCTTCATGGGCCGCAAGCTGGCGGACCTCGCCGGCCACGCCAAGCTGCCTTACCGTTTCGTGGACCAGCCCGGCATGGTGGCGGTGCACACGCGCGAGGGCGTGAAGTCGCCGGTGGAAGTGTCTGCCGAGATCCTCGCCACGTTGCGCCACCGCGCCGAGGATACCTTCAACGACGACCTGTTCGGCGCCGTCATCACGGTGCCGGCGTACTTCGACGATGCGCAGCGCCAGGCGACCAAGGACGCAGCCAAGCTCGCCGGCATCAACGTGCTGCGCCTGATCAACGAGCCCACCGCGGCCGCCGTGGCCTACGGGCTGGACAACGGCAGCGAGGGCCTCTACGCCGTCTACGACCTGGGCGGCGGCACCTTTGACATCTCGCTGCTGCGCCTGACCAAGGGCGTGTTCGAGGTGGTCGCCACCGGTGGCGATGCCGCGCTGGGCGGCGACGACTTCGATGCCCTGCTGGCCGACTGGGCCCTGGCGCAGAGCGGCCGCGAGGCCGTGGGCGCCGACTTCAGCGCGCACGACAAGCGCGCGCTGCTGGTGAGCGCGCGCGCGGCCAAGGAAGCGCTCAGCAACGAGGAGCAGGCCGTGCTGCGCTGCGAGCTGGGCGACGGCGTGCTGGAAGTGGCGGTGACGCGCGCGCAGTTCGACGAAGTGACCAAGCCGCTGGTGGACCGCACGCTGTCCAGCGTGCGCCGCGTGCTGCGCGACGCCAAGGTCGCGCGCGACGAAGTGCAGGGCGTGGTGATGGTGGGCGGCTCCACCCGCGTGCCGGCCGTGCGCCGCGCCGTGGGTGCGTACTTCGGCCGCGACCCGCTGGTGAACCTCAACCCCGACGAGGTGGTAGCGCTGGGCGCCGCGGTGCAGGCGCACCAGCTCGCGGGCCACGCCGGCGCCGAGGACATCCTGCTGCTGGACGTGATTCCGCTGTCGCTGGGCATCGAGACCATGGGCGGGCTGGTGGAGCGCATCATCGAGCGCAACACCACCATCCCCGTGGCCAAGGCGCAGGAGTTCACCACCTTCAAGGACGGCCAGACCGCCATGGCCATCCACGTGGTGCAGGGCGAGCGCGAGCTGGTGAGCGACTGCCGCTCGCTGGCGCGCTTCGAGCTGCGCGGCATCCCGCCGATGGTGGCGGGCGCGGCGCGCATCCGCGTCACCTTCGAGGTCGATGCCGACGGGCTGCTGCACGTCTCCGCCCGCGAGCAGGGCTCGGGCGTGGAGGCCGCGGTGCAGGTGAAGCCCAGCTACGGCCTGGCCGACGAGGATATCGCGCGCATGCTGCAGGAGGGCTTCCAGCAGGCCGACGCCGACATGAGCGCGCGCGCGCTGCGCGAGGCGCTGGTGGAGGCCGAGCGCATGCTGCTGGCCACGCAATCGGCGCTGGCCGCCGACGCCGACCTGCTCGATGAACAGGAGCGCGGCGACATCGACGCCCTCATGCGAGAACTGGCCGAGGTGGCCCAGGGCCAGGACCACGCCGCCATCAACGCCGCCGTCGAGCGGCTTGCCAAGGGCACCGAGGCCTTTGCCGCCGCGCGCATGAACCGCGGCATCCAGTCGGCGCTCACCGGCCGCACCATCGAAGAAGTCTGAACCGAAAGTCGCCCATGCCCGTCATCCGCATCCTGCCCCACTCGGAGTACTGCCCCGAGGGCGCCACCATCGAGGCCAAGCGTGGCACCTCGATCTGCGAGGCGCTGCTGGACAACCACATCGAGATCGAGCACGCCTGCGAGCTGAGCTGCGCCTGCACCACCTGCCACGTGGTGGTGCGCGAGGGCTTCAAGTCCCTGGGCGAGATGGACGAGGCCGAGGAAGACCTGCTCGACCGCGCCTGGGGCCTGGAGCCCACCTCGCGCCTGTCGTGCCAGGCCATCATCTCGGACCAGGACGTGACGATCGAGATCCCGAAGTACTCGATCAACCACGCGCGCGAGAAACACTGAGCCAAGCGCACGAGCAATAGCAAAAGGGGCCGAGAGGCCCCTTTTGCTTGGGCCCGGCACTTTGGCCGCCCATAAAAAAGGCGCCTGCGTGCTGCGGCACGCAGGCGCCAAGGAAAAGGCGGCGTTCCGGAGTCGGGCCCCGCCGCCCTACTGCAGCACGCGTCATTCCAGTTCTTCATTGGTACTGAAAGAAAACCCGTTCGGGCTGAGCTCGTCGAAGCCCCTGGCACAACCGGCCAACAGGCCCTTCGACAAGCTCAGGGCGAACGGTGAACTTTCACTGACGACTTGAAGTTGGAATCAGGCGGCGCGCTTCTCGCCGTGGCGGGTGTAGAGGAAGTCCAGCACCTGCTTGCGCAGCCGGATGTAGCGCAGGTCCTCGGCCAGCGCCACGCGGTCGCGCGGGCGCTCCAGGTCCACGGTGGCGATCTCGCCGATGGTGGCGGCCGGGCCGTTGGTCATCATCACGATGCGGTCGGACAGCAGCACGGCCTCGTCCACGTCGTGCGTGACCATCACCACGGTGCTCCTGGTGCGCGCCACGATGCGCAGCAGCTCGTCCTGCAGCTTGGCGCGGGTGAGGGCGTCCAGGGCGCCGAAGGGCTCGTCCATCAGCAGCACCTTGGGCTCCATCGCCAGGGCGCGGGCGATGCCCACGCGCTGCTTCATGCCGCCGGAGACCTCGTTGGGGCGCTTGGTTGTAGCGTGGCTCATGCCCACCAGCTCCAGCGCGGCCAGCGTGCGCGCCTTGAGCTGGGCCTTGCTTTCCTTGGCGCCAAAGACGCGCTCCACGCCCAGGTACACGTTGTCGTAGCAGCTCAGCCAGGGCAGCAGCGAGTGGTTCTGGAACACGACCGCGCGCTCCGGGCCAGGGCCGGTGATCTCGCGGTTCTCGCACAGCAGCACGCCCCGGGTGGGCCGCGTCAGGCCGGCGATGAGGTTGAGCAGCGTGCTCTTGCCGCAGCCGGAGTGGCCGATGAGCGACACGCACTCGCCTTGGGCGATGCGCAGGTCGATGCCCTGCAGCGCGTGGAAGCGGCCCTTCTTGGTGTCGAACACCATCTCGGCGCCTTCGATGCTGATGAAGTTCTGCATGGTGGGTCCTTGGGCTCGTGTGTTGCGGTCAGTCATCGAAGGAGAAGCGCCTGGCCAGGGCCACCAGCGCCTGCTCCAGCAGCAGGCCCACCACGCCGATGACGACGATGGCGATGATGATGTGCTGCACGTTGAGGTTGTTCCACTCGTCCCAGACCCAGAAGCCGATGCCGACGCCGCCGGTGAGCATCTCCGCGGCCACGATCACCAGCCACGCGGTACCGACCGACAGGCGCACGCCGGTGAGCATGTAGGGCAGCACGGCGGGAAAGAGGATCTTGCGCGCCAGCGTCAGCTCGCTGAGGTTGAGCACGCGCGCCACGTTGAGGTAGTCCTGCGGCACGCGCTGCACGCCCACGGCGGTGTTGATCACCATCGGCCAGATCGAGCAGATGAAGATGGTCCAGATCGCGGCCGGGTTGGCGGACTTGAACACCAGCAGCCCGATGGGCAGCCACGCCAGCGGCGACACCGGGCGCAGCAGGCTCACCAGCGGCGAGACCATGCGGTTGAGCACGGCGAAGCGGCCGATCAGGAAGCCCAGCGGGATGCCCACCAGCGCCGCCAGCCCGAAGCCCACGGCCACGCGCTGCAGCGAGTTGAGGATGTTCCAGCCGATGCCCTGGTCGTTGGGACCGTTGCGGTAGAAGGGGTCCGCGAACAGCTGCACGGCGGCTTCCCAGGTAGCCGCCGGCGTCGGGAAGGTGGTGCTGTTCATCGTGAGCAGGGCCCAGAGCCCCACCAGCAGCGCGATGCCCCCCACCGGCGGCAGCACGGTGCCGGCCAGGGAGCGCAGGTCGATGAGCGGGCGGCGCTCCAGCGAGGGCTTGGCGGCCGGCGCGTGCGAGGGCTTGGCCGTGGCGGCGGGCTTGGCGGGAGCTTCTGCGGCGGCCTCGGCGGGCGAGTGAAAGACGGCACTGACCATGGTGTTCTCCTGAAGGGTGCGGGGACTTCGTCAGGCGGCGACGCCTGCCCTGATCTGGAAGCCGTCTGCGTACTTGACGGGGTCCTTGCCGTCCCACACCACGCCGTCGATGAGCTTGCTGGTGCGCATCACGTCCTTGGGTACGCTGATCTTCATGGCCGACGCGGCCTCGCGGTAGAGGTCGATCTGGTTGATCTGCTTGGCGACGGCCAGGTAGTCCGGATGGGACTTGAGCAGGCCCCAGCGCTTGTGCTGCGTGAGGAACCACATGCCGTCGGACAGGTACGGGAAGTTCACCGCGCCGTCGTTGAAGAACTTCATGTGGTTGGGGTCGTCCCAGGTCTTGCCCAGGCCGTTCTGGTAGCGGCCCAGGATGCGCTGGTTGATGGCGTCCACGCTGGTGTTGACGTAGGCCTTGTCGGCCACCGTCTCGGCCATCTTCATCTTGTTCTGCAGGCTGGCATCGATCCATCGGCCGGCTTCGAGCACGGCCATCATCACGGCGCGCGCGGTGTTGGGATACTTCTTGACGAAGTCGCCCGTGGTGCCCAGGACCTTCTCGGGATGGTCCTTCCAGATGTCCTGCGTGGTGTTCGCGGTGATGCCGATGCCGTCCATGATGGCGCGGTGGTTCCAGGGCTCGCCCACGCAGAAGCCGTCCATGTTGCCCACGCGCATGTTGGCCACCATCTGCGGCGGCGGCACCGTGATGAGCTTGGCGCCGGACAGCGGATTGATGCCGGCCGCGGCCAGCCAGTAGTGCATCCACATCGCGTGCGTACCGGTCGGGAAGGTGCCCGCGAAGGCGTACTCGCGCTTCTCCTTGGCCATCAGCTTGGCCAGCGAAGGGCCGTCCACCGCCCCTTTGTCGGCCAGCGCCTTGGACAGCGTGATGGCCTGGCCGTTGTTGTTGAGCGCCATGAGCACGGCCATGTCCTTCTTGGGGCTGCCCAGGCCCAGGTGCACGCCGTAGATCAGCCCGTAGAGCACGTGGGCCATGTCCAGCTCGCCGTTGACGAGCTTGTCGCGCACGCCGGCCCAGGAGGCCTCCTTGGTCGGCACGATCTTCACACCGTACTTCTTGTCGAAGCCCAGCACCGAGGCCATCACCACCGAGGCGCAGTCGGTCAGCGGGATGAAGCCGATGCGCACTTCCTCCTTCTCCGGCTTGTCGGAGCCGGCGGCGTAGACCACGGCCTGCAGCCCCGGAATCAGGCCGGAGGTGGCGGCCGTCGCGGCGGCGGCCTTGACGATCGAGCGGCGTCCCATGTTGATCGCGTCCTTGTTCATCAGGTGTCCCTACAGATGGCAGTTGGTTTTGCGGCGGGCAAAAAAAGCGGCGTCCCTGTGACCCGCGCTGCAGTGCAGCCGCGAGGCATGGGGACGCCGTCGTCCTGTTGGCGCTTCCGACCGACCTTGGCCGGACGCCATTCAAATTCCTTGGGAGATCGCCTTTGACCTCCCGCCATGCATCTCGCAATCCCTGTGCCAGGCCTGTTGGCCCAGGCAACGCCGCCTTTTGCGTTGCGTGTGCACCAAGGCGGGCTGCAAGGCCCTCCGGGCTGCGCTGCTTTGGTGCCCGGCCGTGCAGGACGTGGGAGGTTCAGCCGAGCAGGTCGGCCACGTCGATGATGCGCTGCGCCACCTCGGCCACCTTCAGGCCCTTGTCCATGGCCGTCTTGCGCAGCCGGGCGTAGGCCTGGGCCTCGTCGATGCCCTGGCGCTTCATCAGCAGGCCCTTGGCGCGCTCGATGAGCTTGCGCTCGTCGAGTTGCTTGCGGGCATCGGCCAGCTCGCGGCGCAGTTCCTGCTCGTGGCGAAAGCGCGCCATGGCGACGTCCAGCACCGACTTGATGCGCTCGGGCGCCAAGCCCGCCACGACGTAGGCCGTCACGCCGGCGGCGATGGCGTCGCCCACGTGCGAGGTGTCCTCGTCGTCGGTGAACAGCACGATCGGCCGGCGCGCGTCGCGCGTGGCCATCACGACGTGCTCCAGCGTGTCGCGCGCCTGGCTCTCGGCGTCCACGATGATCATGTCGGGCTGGATCTGGGCCAGCCGCTCCGGCAGGAAGGGGTCGATGGGCAGCACGGCGACGATGTTGTAGCCGTGCTGCAGCAGCCCGATGCGCAGGCTGCGCGAGCGCTCGACCTCGACCATCGCCGCGGTATCGGACGGGTCGGGGTGCAGCGAGTCAGGCGCGACGATGACGATGCGCAGGGCCTGCGTAGATTTCATGCCATCCCGGCTTGCAAGCTTTACGCCATGAAAGTGCGCCGATGCCCCGCTGGCTACACTGCCGCACCATGAATGTGCTGGGAATCGAATCCTCCTGCGACGAGACGGGCGTGGCGCTGGTGCAGCTGCCGCCCGACGGCGGCGTGCCCCGGTTGCGCGCGCACGCGTTGCACAGCCAGATCGAGATGCACCGCGCCTATGGCGGCGTGGTGCCGGAGCTGGCCTCGCGCGACCACATCCGCCGCGTGCTGCCGCTGGCGCGCCAGGTGTTCATCGACGCGGGCTGCAGCCTGGAGGATGTGGACGTCGTGGCCTACACGCGCGGCCCGGGCCTGGCGGGCGCGCTGCTGGTCGGCGCGGGCGTGGCCTGCGCCCTGGCCGCGGCGCTGGGCAAGCCGACGCTGGGCATCCACCACCTCGAAGGGCACCTGCTGTCGCCGTTTCTCTCCGACGATCCGCCCGAGTTTCCCTTCGTGGCGCTGCTGGTTTCGGGCGGCCACACGCAGCTCATGCGCGTGCAGGGCGTGGGCGAGTACGAATTGCTGGGCGAAACCATCGACGACGCCGCGGGCGAGGCCTTCGACAAGTCGGCCAAGCTGCTGGGGCTGGGCTACCCGGGCGGGCCGGCGCTGTCGCGACTGGCCGAGTTCGGCAACGCCAGCGCCTTCGAGCTGCCGCGGCCCCTGATGCACAGCGGCAACCTCGACTTCTCCTTCGCCGGGCTCAAGACGGCCGTGATGACGCAGCTGCGCAAGCTCGGCCCCGACGTGTGCGAACAGCCCAAGGCCGACTTGGCGGCGAGCACGCAGGAAGCCATCGTCGACGTGCTGAGCGCCAAGTCCATGAAGGCGCTCAAGGCCACGGGGCTGAAGCGGCTGGTGGTGGCCGGTGGCGAGGGCGCCAACCGGTCGCTGCGCATGCGGCTCAACAGCCTGTGCCGCCGCGTCGGCGTGCGCGTGCACTACCCCGAGCTGCATTTGTGCAGCGACAACGGCGCCATGATCGCCCTGGCCGGCGCGATGCGGCTGCAGAGCGGCCGGGCGGTGCCCGCGCACGACTACGCCTTCGACGTGAAGCCGCGCTGGCCGCTGGCCGAGGCCTGAGAAGCTGTGAACGATTTGCCTTTACGGGACCTGCTGGGCGGCGCTGACGTTGGCAGCCGTGATGGCACGCAGGCGGGCCGTGCAAGCCTGCGGCCCGTTCGCCAGGGCCGCTATAGCAGGCCC